>CAYUAW010000043.1:11096-33331 GCA_964442485.1 uncultured Polyangiaceae bacterium | reverse complement strand
CCGATCGCCCGAACGAAGATCAGGTGGTGGAGAAGATCGAGATCTTCCGCAGCGCGACGGGGGTTTGATTTTCCACGGGTTTGATTTTCCACCGCGCCATCGTGAAGGCGCCACCCGACGTTCTCTGATTGTGAGCAGTCCGCGCCGGCTCCGCCGGTAGTCTCACTCGCCTTTCAGTGGTGGATCGTGATCTGGTCTTCCAAGACCGCAAGGTCGTGGCGGCCCGCGTGGCTCCGCCACCGGGCTGACGACTGACGACTGACGACGTGTTGCGGAGCCACGTCGCTTTCGTTCGTCTCCCGCTTTCCTTCTACGCGCTCAGCTTTCCCTCTCCCGTCTGCTCCCTGGTGCTTGCTGCCTCCTGCTGCTGTCCGATGCCGCGTTGATGCAAGACCGCTGCCACCAGTTGACACCGCGTGGACACGCACGGTCTTCCAGCCGTGTTGCGCAGCACGTGCGACCGGCCCACGCGACCTGTGAATCGCTGGCACGTGTTCCAGCACACGCCTGGTGAATCTTCGACGATGCTGCGGGTCCGCGAGAGCAGCTCGCTGCGTCGTCAGAGCGAGTGCGGCAGCCTCCGTCCCTGCAGTCGCTGTATGGACGGACCTTGCCGGCAAGGTCCGTCCCACCAGTCGCTGTATGGACGGACCTTGCCGGCAAGGTCCGTCCCGCCAGTCGCTGCAGGGACGGAGGCAGCGCCGCAGCCTCCGTCCATACAGTCGCTGTCGAGACGAAGCGCCCAGGGGTTGTGAACCTGGGAATTTCTTCACCGCTCCGTTGGGTGGGTCTCGCGACACTGGCGAGCTGAGAGCAGTCCGCGCCAGCGCCGCCGGTAGTCTCACTTGGTGATTTTGCATCGCGCCATCTAGATGCGTCTTGCGACCTTCGCGAGTTGGAAGCAGTCCGCGCCGGCTCCGCCGGTAGTCTCACTCGCCTTTCAGTGGCGGATCGCGATCTGGTCTTCCATGCCTTCCAGGTCGTGGCGGCCCGCGTGGCTCCGCTAATTTTCCACCGCGCCATCAGGAAGGGCCGTGCGACGTTCGCGGGGTTGAGAGCAGTCCGCGCCGGCGTCGCCAGTAGTCTCACTCGCCTTTCAGTGGCGGATCGTGATCTGTTCCTCCAAGACCGCAATGTCGTGGCGGCCCGCGGGCGGTGCCCGCGGGCTCGTATCGGGATAACGTATCAGGCGCCGACTGATCTCAGGCACCGATCGTCGTGCGGGCGCGGTGCGGATCTAATGCTTCTCGGCGTGGAGCACCTTCACCTCGTCGCCGCGGATTTCCAGCGCTTCCATGGCTCCTCCGTAAAAACGCGAGAGCCCCGTGTCGATGCGCCACACTCGGTCCTCGCAGGCTGACGTGATGCCGCCTTCGTGCGGCGTGTGACCGACGACCATGCGGCGGATGCCGAGCGCCGCCAGCGTCGCGCCGAGCCCTTCGCAGTCGATGCCGGCCTTGTCGTCGGAGTACCGCCGCGTCCAGAGCGGCCCATCAGGCTCGCTCGCGAGCACGGGCGCCGCTCCCTCGCCGTTCATCCAGCGCGCGACCTCGCGGTTGAAACGGCCGATGCCGTAGCGCACGTGGTCGAGCGACACGCCGCCGTGAACGAAGAGCGTATCGCCGACGACGGCGATTGCGTTGCGACGCGAGAGGCGCGCCGCGAACGGGCCGCCGGGGAAGAACGCGGCGAGGCGCCCGCGCGCTTCCACCGGGAACTGGGCGAGGACGGCTCCCGGCACGCGCTTCGGATCGACGTCGGAGAACGCGGCGAACGAAGCCGGGGTGACGTAGCGGAAATCGCCCGACACGTTCATGACCTCGTGGTTGCCGATCATCGCGCGGACCTCACCCCCCGCCGAATGCGCCGAGTCCGCCAGGCGATCGAAGAGCTCGATGACGGCGCGGTCGTCGTCCCCGCGGTCGAGCTCGTCGCCCGTCTGCACGACGACGAGCTTGCCGCCCACCCAGCGGTCCTTCTCGTCGATGGCGTGCGCGAGCCGGAGCACGGCACGCGTCACCGCGAGATCGCCGTGCAGATCGCCGATCGCGACCAGGCGCTCCGGCGCGGGTGACCGGTACGACGGATCTGCGTCGTGCACCACCGAAGGTGCGCTCGCCACCGCGGTCACGGATGGCGCCTGTGTCGAAAGCGCGGCGCTCGCGGCGGACGCCGTCGTGGACGGTAGCGTCACGCTGGCCGGTTCCGCCGGCGTACTGCGTGTGCACGCGGTGGACACGACCGCGACGAGCGCCGCGGCGAGCCACGCCGAGCAGCGCCCGCGCGGCGTCACTTGCCCTCGATGAGGTGCACTTCCACGACGGGTTTCGACCCTGCGATGTCGAAGAGCTCGCGACGGACTGCTCTCCGGACCTCCTCGCGAAGGTCGTCGAGGTCCGAGCGTCGCTTCTGCGCGCGCTCGATGGCGCGGAGAGCGACACCCTTCAGGGCACGTTCCTCCGCCGGGTCCGCCATGCCCGGGACGCCCCGGGTGACGATGCTCGGGGGGCCGAGGAGATTGCCGCGGCGATCGACGGCGAGCGCGACGCTGGCGATCCCGTAGCGGCCGAGCTCGGCGCGCGCCCGCAGCGTGTTCACGTCGAGCTCCACCGCGCCGGCCCCGACGGCGATGGAGCCCGCGGTGAACCGCGCCTCCGTGCGAACGGAGCTCCCGTCGCACAGGACGGACGTCCCGTTCTCGACCACGGCGACGTTCGAGACGCCCCGCTCGGTGGCGAGCTCGCCGTGGCGGCGAAGGTGATGCAGGGTGCCGTGCACCGGCAGAAAGCAGCGCGGCTGCATCAGATCGAGCATGCGCGCCTGCTCGACCCGCGTCGCATGGCCGCTCGTGTGCACGCCCGGGTCGGTCACGCGGGTGTGCAGGTGCGCCCCGATCCTGAGGAGGCCGTCCATCATCTCGGCGACCGGCACGTCGTTGCCGGGGATGGTGCGGCTCGAGAGGATCACGGTGTCCTCGGGGTCGATGGCGAGCTCCTGATGCACGCCAGCGGCGAGGCGCGCCATCGCCGAGCCGCGCTCGCCCTGCGTGCCACCGGCGAGGACGATGAGCCTGCTCGGACGCATGTTCTTGGCCTCCTCCACGGGGACGAGCAGATCGCTCGGCCAGTGGAGCCG
Organism: uncultured Polyangiaceae bacterium; assembly: GCA_964442485.1. Lineage (GTDB taxonomy): Bacteria > Myxococcota_A > Polyangia > Polyangiales > Polyangiaceae > DASZVB01. The sequence continues at coordinate 30,196 of CAYUAW010000043.1, read as the reverse complement.
CCCGATGTCCGTCGCGATCTCGACCTGCGTGGTGAGGCTCCTTCCGAAGAGGCAGAGCTTCCGCCCCGTACGCTGCGCGATCTCGCCGATGAGCATCAGCCGCTGGATGTTGCTCGCGAAGAGCGCGATGAAGACCCTGGCCGTCGCTCCGCTGACGAGCTCCTCCAGGGCGCGGCCGACGGCGCGCTCGGAGCCGCCGGTCGTCATCACGTCGACGTTGGTGCTGTCGCTGAGCAGCAAGGCGACGCCTTCCTTCGCGATCGACGCGAGGCGCGCCTCGTCGGTGGGCTCGCCGTCGGGAGGATCGGGGTCGAAATTGAAGTCGCCGGTGTGGAGCAGCGTGCCCACCTCCGTGGAGATGGCGAGCGCCGATGCGTCGACGATGGAGTGCGCGACGCGGATCGGCTCGACGCCGAAGCTGCCGACCGCGACGTTGGCGCCTACCTGCGCGACGCGCAGGTCGTACTCGTCGGGGTCTTCCCCTTGATCGCGCAGCCGATGCCGCACGAGCCCGAGCGCATGTGGCGGGGCCCACACCGGCGCTTCGATCGACCGGAGCAGGTAGGGCAGGCCGCCGATGTGGTCCTCGTGGCCGTGCGTGATGAACACACCACGAATCCGGTCGGCCCGCTCGACGAGCCAGGAGAAGTCGGGGTGAACCACGTCCACCCCGAGGTCGTCACGGGGAAAACGGATGCCACAGTCGACGACCAGGATGTCGGACCCCTGCTCGATCGCCAGGCAGTTCATTCCGATTTCACCGAGGCCACCGAGCGGCGCGAGCCGGAAGGTTCCGGCGGGGGGGCTGTCGATCACGACGGGACCTTACAGCGTCTTTCGATGACGTGGAGCACGCGAAAAGCCCGGCGGCCGGGAGCGTCGGGCAGCTCACGCCTTTGGGCGCTTACGAATTACCGGCCAAGGCGTTATCTTCCAGGAAATTCCCATGGATCCAGCAAAAGGCGAGGGTGTGCCGCGGGTGTCGCCGGAGGAAGGCCAAGCACTCATCGGCGAGGGCTACATCTACGTGGATGTGCGCAGCGAGCCCGAGTTCGAGAAGGGGCACCCTGCCGGTGCACTGAACGTGCCCATCTCGCAGCGCTCCGGGGCGGGTCTGGCACCAAATCCCGATTTCCTGTCGGTGATGGAGTCTGCGTTCGACAAGAGTGAACGTCTCCTGATCGGTTGCCAGACCGGGGGTCGCTCCATGAAGGCTGTCGACGCGCTGACCCGCGCGGGGTTCACCAACCTGCGCGAGCTTCGCACCGGCTTCGAGGGACGGAAGGACGCCTTCGGGAAGCTCGAACCGGGATGGAGCAAGAAGGGATTGCCGGTCGGCACCGGCTTTCCGGCTGGTCAAAGCTATGAAGACGTGAAGCGCCGCGCACGCTGAGCAGACGTCTGCCATGTGCGGTCCGTGGCAATGTGCCTCACGGCGCGATTCCCATTGCGAGCTATATTTGCGATGGGATGTGATGCGTGATGCGTAGCGTCGCCTTTTGAGGCGTGCCGCTCCGCTGGCAGGGACGGACTTTCGCACCATGAATGGATGAGGATGCGTCACCGAATCCAGAGAGGCACGCGCGCTTGAACGGACACGGCCACATCCTCGTCATCGACGACGATTCGACTCAGTGCGAGCTCCTCGAGCTGGAGCTCAAGAAGCGAGGGTTCTCCATCGTCACGCGCCCGCGCGCGGAAGACGCACTCGAGCTCATCGAGATGGAGGATTTCGACGTGGTGGTGACCGACATCCGCCTGCAGGGCATGAGCGGGCTCGATCTGTGCGGGCGCATCGCGGCGGACCGCCCGGACGTCGCCGTCGTGGTGATCACCGGGTTCGGCAGCATGGAGACTGCCATCGGCGCGATCCGCGCCGGCGCATACGACTACATCACCAAGCCGTTCGACATGGACGCGCTGGCGCTGGCCCTGGAACGCGCGGCGAAGCACCGCGCGCTGCGGCGGGAGGTATCTCGGCTGCGCCGTGTCGCGCGGGAGAGCGACCGCTTCGGCGAGCTGCTCGGCACGAGCCCCACGATGCGCAAGGTCTACGACCTCGTCGAGCGCGTCTCGGAGACGGACGCCTCGGTGCTGGTGACAGGAGAGAGCGGCACCGGCAAGGAGCTCGTGGCGCGGTCGATCCACGAGCGCAGCCGGCGGTGCCACGGTCCCTTCGTCGCGATCAACTGCGCCGCGGTCGCGGAGAACCTGCTCGAGAGCGAGCTGTTCGGCCACGTGAAGGGCGCGTTCACCGACGCGCGGCAGGGTCGCGGCGGGCTCTTCGTCGAGGCGAACGGTGGTACGCTCTTCCTCGACGAGATCGGCGAGCTGCCGCTCGGGCTGCAGCCGAAGCTCCTGCGCGCGCTGCAGGAACGGAAGGTGCGCCCCGTCGGAGGGACGAGCGAGCTCGGCTTCGACGCACGCCTCGTCACGGCGACGAACAAGGATCTGGAGTCGGCAGTCGAGGAGGGACGGTTCCGCGGGGATCTGTTCTATCGCATCGACGTCGTGCACGTGCCGGTGCCGCCGCTCCGCTCACGCGGGACGGACGTGCTGCTCCTGGCGCAGCACTTCGCACAGTCGTTCTCCTCGAACTTCGGGAAGACGGTCTCGGGCCTCTCCCCCGCCGTCGGGGAGAAGCTCCTCGCATATTCTTGGCCCGGCAACGTGAGGGAGCTCGCGAACGCCATCGAGCGCGCGGTCGCCCTCACCCGTAGCGAGCTCCTCGTGGTGGAGGATCTACCCGAGAAGATCCGCTCGTCCGAGAAGGCGCCCATCGCCGTCTCGAGCTTCGATCCCATGGAGCTCGTCCCCCTGGAGGAGATCGAGCGACGCTACATCCTGCGCGTGCTCGAGACGGTTCGCGGCAATCGCACGGCAGCCGCGCACGCCCTCGGCCTCGATCGTAAGACGCTGTACCGGAAGCTCAAGTCCTACGGCGTGGGCGACGACCGCAATTCGGAGCCGAGCCATGTCGGCATACAGGCGGAGAACTCGAGCGATTCGGGGACGCGGGAGGCCGTCGTGCGCGAGGGCGTCACGCGCGAGGGCGTCACGCGCTGAGGCGTGATTACTGCGCGACGTGTGCGTAGTCCGAGGCCGCCTTCTCGACGATCGAGAGATCTCGCGCGGCCCTCTCCGCCTCGGCGGCGAGTGACGCGGTGAACAGCGTGAGGCCCCAGATGCCGTTCTCTGGACGCCTCCGGAAGGCGTAGCGCGTGCCGCGAGCAGTCACGACCACCGCGCGCTCCCCCTTCGTCTCGACGCTCGCGATGCCGGACATGTCACGACGCAGCCGGGCCAGGTAGCCGCGCTTCTCGGCGTACAGCGCGAAGAGCGCAGGGCCGTCCGCGACCTCCGCCTCGGGCGCGTATTCGGCGGCGAGGCGGCTTCGCTCGGGCTCGGGGTACGCCGCGAGGACGCGCTCGCGAGCGGTCTTGCGATAGTCGTGGATCGTGAACGCGGCGTGCTGCGCCGCCGTCTCCAGGTACGCGAAGAAGTCCTTCGAGCGCCCCAGGTTCACCGCTTTCGCGATGCGCGCGTAGGCGCCCTCCGGCGTGCGGTCGCTCGGGTACTTGTGCACCGACGCGACGTACAGCGCGGCGCAGGCGAGCGCGGCGATCGCCAGCGCAACGACCGTGGTCCGGCGACTCGTCACCGGGTGAAGACCCTCGGAGGGCTCAGCCGGCGTAGAGCCGCTGCGCGTTCGTGCCGGCTTCGCCGAGCTCGACGTCGGCGCTCTTGATGCCCTGGATGCGCCCGCCGTCCGGCGGGTGGTCGGGGCCCGGGCCGAGCTGCACCGTGCCGAGGGACGGTATGAACGGCACGATCAGGTACTGCTTGACCCAGTACCACCACACGCTGGTCTGGTTCAGGACCGGGTTGATCTGATCGGCGATCTTCGCGTGCGCTTCCGGCAGCTTGCTCCAGTGCAGCCCCGGGTTCTCGTGGTGAGCCGCGTGGAAGCCGTTGTTGAACAGCAAGAAATTCAGGGTCGGGCTGATGAAGCTCCGCGAATGATCGTGCTTCGACCAGGGATCGGTGTGCACGTGCTGCTCGTAGTTGAAGAGCATGATGGTCCAGAGCGACACCACGGCAGGGATCGCGACCGTCATCGTGAACACGAACAGCCCCGTCTTCACCCCGTGGATGCGGAGGGCGAGCGCCAGGAGCGCCACGTAACCACCACCCCAGAAGGCGTACTGGCCGAGAATACGCCGGTAGAGCGCCTTGTTGCTCGCCCTCGCCTTGTCGATGAACGCCTTCGTCGGAAACTGCTGGTAGTACGACGACACGAAGAAGTACGTCGCCGCCACGAGCGCGTTGTGGCGGTTCGTGAAACGCCAGGTGATCGTCGCGTCGCCCTCGGTGTTCACGTACTTGTGATGGTTCAGGTTGTGGGTCGGGATCCAGGCGAAGGTCGGGAAACCGTAGATCAGCGAGATCCAGTTCGCGAAGAGCGCGTTCACCCGCTTGTTCGCGAAGGTCGGGGAGTGATTGTGGTTGTGGGCAATCGTCCCGGTCGCGATGGCGAAGTAGCAGCTCACCCACCAGAGGTACTTGATGAGCTCGGGGTGCGCGTACTGGATGGCCACCGTTGCCGGGGCGAGCACGAAGACCCAGAGGAGCGTCTTGTAGTCGGACGCATGGCGAGGCAGCATTTCGATAACCCTTTACCTGGAGTGCCGGGGCACGGTCGCATGATTTCGGCGGCGCGTCACGAATGCCGCGTGCGGGCTCCGGCCAGCGATCGTCGCGACGTGATTTTTCCGTGCGCTATCGGTGAGGTGTGCGTGCGAAGTGGCCTTCGCAGCCTCCGATGCGGCTCGCTGGATCGCGCGCGACGGCCTAAAAGACGAGCGCTTTGGCCGTGGCCGGCCTGTGCTACGCCCCGTATGACGGGCCCATGAGGCAGCCATGGATGGTCGGGAAGACGGCAACCAGCGTGGTCGCTATCTGCGCGTCGGTCGCGGCTTGCGGAACCGACTCGAAGGGGACCGCACCGGCCAGCACGGCGTCGCCGGACGGCGGCACCGTGAATCCTTACGTGCGCGCAGGCGGGGTCGGCGTCACGGATCTCGAAGCCGCCACCACGTTTCTCACCGGCGTGCTGTCAATGACCCAGGAAGGCCCGGACGTCACTCGCAGCGACCGCGTGGAACGCACCTTCTTTGCGAAGGAGGCGAACCGCGGCTCGCGCGTCGTGCTGATGAAGTTCAACGACGGCCGCAACACGAAGGACATCACGGCCAAGCTCGTCTTCGAGGCGGCCGACGTCCAGGCAACGTATGACGCGGCGACCGCCGCCGGCTTCGCTTCGATCATCGCGCCCGTCGCGCTCGGCTCGATCCTCGTCTCCCAGGTGAAGGGGCCGGAGGGTTACACCATCGAGATCCTGAACGGCCTCGACCCGGGTGGCGTGGGCATCGCCAAGCCGTACTTCATCGCGCTCGCGTTCGGGGTCACGGATCTGATGGCCTCGATAAACTTCTACACGGACGGCTTCGGAATGAAGGAGACCACGCCCTACTCCGACAATGATCTGCACGAGCAGACCATGGAGTACCCGACCAGCGGCGGGGCCGGCCTCGTCCTCCAGCACTACGACATGACGACTCACGTCTACAAAGACAACCCCGTCGAGCACGTCTCGTACGTCCCGGACGTGGGCGCGTTCGTCACTCGCCTCACTGCGGCCGGCGCAACCCTCGTCACGCCGCAGGCGCCGATGCCCGCTTACGGCGGCAAGCTCGGCGCGGTCCTCAAGGACCCCGACGGCGTCGTGATCGAGCTCGTCAAGGAGTGACCGGCGGTCGCCCCGTGGGCGCCGCGAGCCACGCGCCGAGCGGCACGCGATGGTGCTCGCGAAGGGCCGCGCAGCGAGCCGTCGTCTCGAGGGCTTGCGCGAAACCGCGGTCGGCGCCCTCCATCGACGCGAGCCTCGGCTCGAACAGGGTCTTGGCGCGCTGGACGTCCGCGTCGCTGCAACCCCTCGCGAACGTCGGCACCGTCCGGCCGCGCGCGAACGGGGGCAGCTTCGCGAGATACCGGTCGACGTTCTCGGCGACCACCTGGAACGCGGTGTCCCTCACTGCCGCGCGCGAGAAGGTGCCGCGGATGACGTAGCCCTGGTCCTGCACCCTCACTGTTCCGTCCAGGAGGAGCTCGAGAGCCCGACGCACCAGCGCCGGATCGCTGAAGTTCGAAAGCGCGACGAGCGCGAGCACCCGCTCCACGGGCGTCTTCGCCGAGGCGAGCCGCGTCTTGAAGCGCTCGAAGAGCCCCGCATCGCCGGCCAGCGCGGCGAGCGGAAGAGCGGCCGACGCGGTGTCGCCGTCGACCGACTCAGGCGCCTCGAGCCAGCGCTCTGCGACGGCGCGCGCCTTCGCGAGCGTGGCGTCGTCGTGGCCGACACGGCCGAGCCCTTCGATCACCAGCCGGCGACGCAGGCGATCGTTCTCGGGTTCCTTCTCGATGGGCTCCCAGCCGAGCGCACGAACCTCCGGCGCAAAGAGACGCTTCGCGAACGCCGCGAGCGCCGGGCGATCCGCGTCCGCAACGATCTCGTCATCGAGGAGCTCGAACGACTCGACGATGCGCTGCCACACGGCTTGTTCGGGGTCTCCGCGGAAGCGCTGCGCGAGCGACAGGTAGTCCCCCGCCGCCATCCCGCCCGACTCGACGAGCGCCCAGGCGTCCATCAAGATCCCGACGCGCTCGCGAACCGTGAGCGTTCCGCGGGGCAGGCTGGCGAGGGTCGTGAGCGCGTCGAGCGGCAGGGTCGCGTGGTAGTAGCCGGCCTGCTCGGCGTTCGGCTGGATGAACTTCGGGCAGGTCGCGCTCGGGAGCTTCACGCGCACCGCCTCGCCGGAGAGCACGCTGCACGCCGTGCTCTTGGTGCCGGTGCCGGGGACGTGCATGCACACCGGGATGCGCCAGTGCTTGCCGGTGGAAGGACCCGCCCCGAGCGGACGGTACTCGCTCTCGGTAACGTCGACGACGGGAGTGCCCTTCTCGACCTTGCACGCGGAGAGCGCCACTGCGGGCACACCCGTCTGCTCCGTGAAGCTCCCGAGCACCGCCGCCACGTCCTGGCCGCTGGCGCGCCCGAGCGCGGAGAAGAGATCGCCCGCCGTCGCGCTCCCGAAGCGATGCTCGCCGAGATACGTCGCGACGCCGCTCTGGAAGACATCCGGCGTGATCCAGCGCTCCACCATCCCGAGGAGTGCTGCCCCCTTTTCGTAGGTGATCCCGTCGAACGCCTCGAGCGCCTCCGTGGTCGACCGCACCGGCTGCCGCACCTTGCGCGAGGACGACAGCGTATCCACGTCGAGGACATGCGCGATGCTGCCGAGCTCGGCGACGCCCGCGCCGAGCTCCGGACGCCAGGTGTCGAGGACGCGCGCCGCCATCCACGTCGCAAAGCCCTCGTTCAGCCAGATGTCGTTCCACCAGGCGAGCGTTACCAGATCGCCGAACCACATGTGGGCGAGCTCGTGGGCGATGACGCCGGAGATGTTGCGACGCATCGCGGTCGAGGCCGTCGGTTCGTCCAGCAACAAGGCTTCCTCGCGGAAGGTGATGAGCCCCGCGTTCTCCATGGCGCCCGCCGCGAAGTTCGGGACGGCGAGGAGATCGAGCTTCGGGTATGGATACGCGGTCCCGAAGTACTGCTGCAGGATGCCGAGGTGATCCCGCGCGGCCAGGAGCCCGAAGCCACCGAGGTTCGCCCGGCCCGCCGCGGCTCCGAGGCGCAGTGGCACGTTGCCGGCGGCGGCCCCGTCGCGCATCTCGAGCGGGCCCACCGCGAGCGCGACCAGGTAAGTGGGCAGCGGCGGTGATCTCTGGAACTCGATGGTGACGGTCGCGCCGTCGGCGCTCGGCTGGCGCAATGACTCCGGCATGTTGGAGAGCGCCACCGCGTCCGCGGGGACGGTCACCACGACCTCGAACGGCACCTTGAAGCCGGGCTCGTCGAAGCACGGCATCGCGAGCCGTGCGCCGATGGGCTCGAACTGCGTGAAGGCGTAGCTCTTGCCGTCCTCGTCGACGCGGTAGAGCCCGTGCAGCCCCTGCGCGAAGGACGCGTCGTAGCTGATCTCGATGGCAGCGTCGCCCGCGGGGATGACGCTCGCGGTCGTGAGCACCAGCTCGTCGGCCTCGCCCTTCGAGTGTGCGTCCTTGCGAAACTGGGCGTTCGCCTTGAGCCTGCCTGCGGGGACGACCACCGCAGCCGAGCGAATGACGAGGCCGCGGCCGTGCAGCACGATCGCCCGCGTCGGCGCCACGACGCGGAGGCTGATGTGTATCGTCGCGGAGAAGCCGGGCTTCGCCGGATCGACCGCGAGCTCCCAGCGGTACCCCGTCGGCGTGGCGCCTGCGGGTAGGCGGCCGTCGTCGCGTGGCGGCGGCACGGTGGCGGGTGCGACGGCACCTTCGGCCGAGCTTGCCGTGGCCGTTCCCTGCGGTGCGGCGGCGTCCGGCGAGCGCGCGCCGCCGCAGGCTGCGACGAACGGAGAAGAGAAACCGAAGAAAGCGCTGAGCCAGGCAGCGCGGCTAACCCGCGTCATCGCGCGCGAGGATAGACCAAATCGAAGCGAGCCGCCCCGGAGTGCCATCCGGGGCGGGTGTCGCGGGAAACGTGAGCAGTCGCTTCCAACCGCCTCCGAGAGCACTGCGTGCGCCGAGAACACCCTTGCGTACCAGCCCGCAGTTCGAGAGGACCATGGTCATTATTTTCGGCTACTTCGTCCCGAAGAGTCGATCCCCGGCGTCCCCCAGGCCGGGCAGGATGTAGCCGTGATCGTCGAGCCGCTCGTCGACGGCCGCGGCGAAGATGGGCACGTCGGGGTGGACCTCCTGGAAGTTCGCGAGACCCTCCGGGGCCGCGATGATGCAGACGAACTTGATGGACTTCGGCCCCGTCGTCTTCACTCGATCCACCGCGGCGACGGCGCTGTTGCCGGTGGCGAGCATGGGGTCGACGACGATCACGTCGCGATCGCTCGTCTCGCTCGGCATCTTGAAATAGTACTCCACGGCGCCGAGTGTCTCCGGGTCGCGGTACAGGCCGATGTGACCGACGCGTGCGGAGGGCAGGATGCGGAGCATCCCGTCGATCATGCCCGTGCCAGCTCGCAGGATGTTCACGAGGACGACCTTCTTGCCCTCGAGCATCGGCGCACGCATCTTCGCGAGCGGCGTCTCGATCTCCTCGTAGACGAGCGGGAGGTCGCGCGTCACCTCGTAAGCGAGGAGCATGCTGACCTCACCGAGGAGGTTGCGAAACGAGTTCGTGCTGCGCTCCTTCTGGCGCATCAAGCTGAGCTTGTGCTGCACGAGCGGGTGATCGATCACCTTCACGTTGCTTGCCCGGGGGCGCACGGTGTCCACGAGGCACACCGTACGGGGTTTTTCGACTTCAGAAAACCGTTCCGTCGCTCTCTACCCGGAGGGGCGGGCTTCCGTCGGGTCGGCGCTCGGCAGCGAGGAGACGCCCGGCGGCCCAGGTGCCGCCCTCCAGCACCTTCGCCAGCGGGAGCGCTTCCTTCGAGAGCCCGAGCTGGACGCGCATCTCCGCCGCCGTGCGGTCGAGGAGCGCGACCGTCAGGGCTCTCCATTCGACCACTTCGATGGACGATGCTGCGTGCGTCTCCGAGAGCACGCTCGCGCTCCGCGGCACGAGCACGCCCGCGTCGACGAAGAGCCCTCCGTTCCGATACTCCGCGAGACCGGTGAGCGAATCGAGCGAAGACACGCGCACGCCCGCCTGCTCGAGCGGCTCCACGAGAGAATACGTGAGCCACTGGGAGAGCTTGTGGAAGGGCACGAGCCCGACGTCCGGGTGGCGCCAGACGTCGCCCAGATTCCTCCCCGCAAGCGTCACGCGTCCCGGCCAGATGTCCCCGAGCGAGTCGAGCACCCCTGCGAGGACGGACTCCGCCGGGAGCGCGCCGCCTCGAGCCGCCTTCGTGAAGTACACGCCGAGGTTGCCGAGCCGCGGCGAAGCCTTGCCGAAATACTCGGGCTTCGCGAGCACGACCTCGCCGAGCTTGCGAAGCACGGACAGACGTCCCGATAGTCCGATCAGCGGATTGTGGGGGGCAACCTGGAAGCTGCGGCCCAGCGCGGACTCGTCGAGGCGCGAGAGCACGGATGCGTCGGCGCGGAGCGGATCTCTCCGGTAAGCCGAGAGGCCGCCGTTCACGAAGAGCTCGTAGCTCGCGACCGCAAGCCCCTCGGAGCGCGTGTAAGAAGCGCCGGAAGCGTCCCGGTAAGACCACGCCGCCCCCGAACCGGCGTCGAGCAGGACGCTGGTGATCACGAGTTCGACGCGGGCGCGCAGCCGGTCTTCCCGCGAGCAGTTCGCGAGGAGCGCCTCGAGCCGCGCGAGCCGGTCGACGCCGCCGGCGCCGAAATGACGGTACCGCGCGTGATACGGGATGCGCGCGACGTCGGGATACGCGGCGCGCGTGACGCGCACGACCGCGTCGACGGCCGCGCCGAGCTTGCTCTCGTCGACGGTGAAGCCCCGGAGCTTGCCCGCGAGCCCGAGAGCGTACACGACCTCCGCGCGCTCGCGGATCGCCCGCGGCGTCATGAGGTACGCGGCCTCCGCGCGCTCGTCGATCACCGGATGGGCCGTCACTCGGATAGCGCCCGGCCCTTGGCCTTCGAGAGTTCCGTACCGGTCGGCACCGAGCCGTCAGTGAAGTAGCCAGCCGCCATCTTGGCGTCCATCTCGACGCGCGCGTCGTCGGGAATCAGGTCGTCGGGGATGGGAACTCGCGTGACGATCTCGATCCCGGCCCGCACGAGCGCGTCGTACTTCATGTTGCTCATCGAGACGAAGCGGTCGATCTTCCGGATGCCGAGCCAGTGAAGCGCATCCGGCATGAGCACCTGGAAGCGCATGTCCTGGACGCCGGCGACGCACTCCGTCCGCGCGAAGTACTGGTCGGCGCGGTCGCCGCCCTCCTGCCGCTTGCGCGCATTGTACACGAGGAACTTCGTCACCTCCCCGAGAGCGCGCCCCTCCTTGCGGTTGTAGACGATGACGCCGGAGCCGCCCTCCTGGGCCGTGCGCACGCACTCCTCGATGCCGTGCGCCAGGTACGGGCGGCAGGTGCAGATGTCCGAGCCGAACACGTCCGAGCCGTTGCATTCGTCGTGAACGCGCGCCGCGAGCGGCTTCGACGGATCGGGGATGCTCGCGACGTCGCCGAACATGTAGATGGTCATGCCGCCGATCGGAGGCAGGAACACGTCGAGATCCCCGCGCGTCACCAGCTCGGGGAACATGCCGCCCGTGTGCTCGAAGAGGGTGCGGCGAAGCTCGGCCTCCTCGCAGCCGAAGCGCTTGGCGACGCCGGGCAGGTACCACACGGGCTCGATTGCGGCCTTGACCACCACCACGTCACCGCCGGCGCGCAGCACGCGGCCGTCCGCGGTGAGCCGCCCCGCCTGCACCGCGTCGTCGAGCTCCGGAAGCCGGATGTGTGCCTTCGTGACGGCGATGGTCGGCTGGATGTCGTAGCCCGCCTCGTAGTAGCCGCGGAACGCCTCGCTCACGACGGCGCCGTAGGGATCGAGCGACACGATCGCCTCGGGGTTCGACCACGAGGGGAACGGGCCGATGGCGTCCGTCGGCGAGGTGTTCGTGAGATCCGGCTTGCGTAGCGGATCGAGCGCCCCCGCGGCGACCGCGAGCGCGCGGTACACGGAGTAGGAGCCAGAGTGCGTGCCGATGACGTTGCGGTGCGCCTTGTTCGTGACGGTGCCGATGATCGGACCGCGTGCGATGGTGTCCGGCGCGCCCCAGTGGATCGGCAATGGTTTCGGCCCGTGACCGCCCGGGTGCGAGGTGAGAACGATCGCTTTCGGCTGCTTTCGCTTGGGCTTTTCGACGGTCAATGATCCTCGCTTCAGGACATCCACGTGGCGTCCGGCTGGAGCGCCCACTTCGTGGTGATCTTCTTCAACCTGCTCCAGAACTCGACGCCGCCGTGGCCGGTGATGTCGCCGTGACCGAACTTCGAGTCGCGGGCGCCACCGAACGAGAAGGGATCGCGCGGGACCGGGACGCCTACGTTGACGCCGACCATGCCGCTCGACGCGCGCTCGCTGACGTAGCGGGCGACGGCGCCGCTCGTCGTGAAGACGCTGGTCGCGTTGCCGTAGGCGCTCGCGCGATCGACGGCGAGCGCCTCGTCCAGCGTGCGCACCCGCAGCACGGTGAGCACGGGGCCGAACAGCTCCGCGCGGACGCACTCCATGTCGGCCGTCCCCGCGTCGAGGACGGTCGCGCCCATCCATGTGCCGTTCTCGCCCCCTGCCGGCGGCGGCGTCCGTCGTCCGTCGACGAGCACCTTCGCACCGGCGCGCTCGGCCTCGGCGATGGCGCGCTCCAGGCGTTCCTTCGCGTCGCGGTCGATGAGCGCGCCCATCCCCTGCCCGGGCACGACGCGCGCCGCGGCCTCGGCGATCTTCTCGACCACGCCGCGTCGGTCGTCTACCGCGATGAGCAAGCTTGCCGCCATGCAACGTTGCCCGGCGCAACCGGTGAACGAATCCACGACGGCCTGGAGGGTGAGGCGCTCGTCGGCGTCGGGAGCGAGGATGATGGCGTTCTTGGCGCCGCCGAGGCAGAGCGCGCGCTTTCCGGCCGCCGTCGCGCGGACGTAGACGGCGCGTGCCGCGACCGAGGAGCCCACGAAGGCCACGGCCTTCACGCCGGGATGATCCGCAAGGGCGAGGACGGCTTCCTTGTCGCCGTGCACGACGGAGAACACGCCCGCGGGATAGCCCGCCTTCACGGCGAGCTCGCCCAGCCGGCACGCGGTGAGCGGCACCTTCTCCGACGGCTTCAGCACGAACGCGTTGCCGACCGTCAAGGCGATCGGGAACATCCACATCGGGACCATCGCCGGGAAGTTGAAAGGCGTGATGCCGGCGACCACGCCGAGCGGCTCACGGCGATACTCGCAGGTGACACCGCGTGACACCTCGAGGGCGCCACCGGCGTCCGTATTCGGGAGGCTGAGTGCGAAATCGATCACCTCCAGGCCGCGCTCGATGCCCGCATGCGCCTCGGCGGGCATCTTGCCCGACTCCGCCGCCACGCTGTGCGCGAGATCGTCTTGCTGCTCGACGATGAGGGCCCTGAAGCGGCCGAGCAGACGTGCCCGCTCGCGGAGCGGCGTGGCGGCCCAGCCGGGAAATGCGCGCTCAGCGGCCAGCACGGCGTGCTCGACGTCCCTCGCGTTCGAGAGCCCGACGCGGCCGATCTCCCGGCCGTCGAGCGGGCTCACGACCGACCGCTCGCGCCCAGACGAGCACCCGAGCAGCTCGCCGCCGATCAAGTTCAAGCAGGCCACGGAATCGGCGGGCGGCGTCGCCGTCACCCTCGAGTTCCAGACCGATCGCTTCACGACTCGACAGCTTACACGCCCCTCCCGGACAGCGCGAGACGCACGCTTCTTCGAGGCATTTGGCGCATCATCATCCTCGGAATCGCGCAGCGGGCCCGCCGAGCGCCTCGGGCCGGACGACGTGCGCGCGGGTGATGCGGTCGAGCCGGAAGGGCCGAACCTCACCCGTTTCCTGGTCGCTTCCGATCACCAGAGTCTGACTCCGCTCGAGCAGCACGCGGTCGATGCGGATCGTGCGCTTCGACTCGATCGAGTCGCCGCCCACGTAGGTGATGGAGAGAAGCGACTGCTCGAACCACGCCTGCTCCACCGCGCGGCGCACCGCGGGCTCCACCGGCGGAGCCGGGACTCCCGTGAACTCGAGCCGCTTCAGGTGCTCGAGCAGCTCGCGCTGTGCGGAGGCCGAGAGCGCGCCGCGTACCTTGTCGATGGCGCGCTCCAGCGTTTCCTCGAAGGGCAGGAGCCGGAGCCGCCGCGCGTACGCTCCGAGCACGACGAGAACCGCGGCCTCGCGAGGCGACAGGTTGATGGGCGGCAGCGTGTACGCGCGATCGAGCGCGAACCCGCCGCCCCGCCCGCGCTCCGCCTGGAGTGGGAGCGACGCCTCGCGGAGCGCGTCCAGATCGCGATGGATCGTTCTCACGCTGACGTCGAAGCGCTCCGCCAGCGCCTCGGCGGTGGTCCCGGTGCGGCGCGCGCGGAGGTGCTCTGCGAGGGCGAAGAGGCGGCTCTGTCTCCGCATGGGGGAAATATGACATGAAGTTGCCTATTGCGTGCAGGGTCGGGGAAGAGGGGGGCAAGCGCTCGGGGAGGAGCTGGCGGAGGGCCGAATGGTCCAATGAAGCGCCGCAGGCCGAGGACCGACGATGGCCCATGCTTCATCACGGGTTCATGAGAGGCTCTCCGGACGCGAGTAGCCGGCGCTCGCGCCGGCTACCGCCAAGACCTGCCAGTCACGGAGGAGCAGATCACGATCCTAGATCAGAGTGCACGACCCACGGGAATCTCGGCGAAACCGAGCGCCCGCTGTCCTTCAGGACGCGAAGGACGCCGCATGTCAACCGGTGGTCGAAATGTGATGAATCATTGGCCAACGGTGGGGGGCAGCCCCGGCCCCGTGCTCACCTTCATCGTGGTCGATGCTAGGGTCCGAGCCGATGGTTCCTGTCGTGATCGGAATCGCCGGCGGGACCGGCAGCGGCAAGACGACGGTCGCGACGAAGCTTCTCCAGTCGCTGCCCGCCGACGGCGTGGCGCTCATCCAGCACGACTGGTACTACCGCGATCGCAGCCACCTGACGCCCGCGGAGCGTAAACTCGTCAATTTCGACGAGCCGGACGCGCTCGAGAACGACCTCCTGCTCGCCGATCTGCTCGCGCTGAAGGAGGGGCGCACCGCAGAGTGCCCACTCTACGATTTTGCGACGCACACTCGGAGAGCGCTGCGGCTCGAGGTCTTGCCCAGGCCGATCATCATCGTCGAGGGGATCCTGCTCTTCGCCGTTCCCAGCCTCCGCGAGGCGCTCGATCTGCGCCTCTTCGTGGAGACCGATGACGATATCCGGCTCCTGCGCCGCATCCGGCGCGATATCGAGGAACGCGGTCGCGACATCGCGTCCATCGAGTCGCAGTACGTGAGCACCGTGCGGCCGATGCACCTGGCGTACGTGGCGCCGAGCCGCGCCTTCGCGCATCTCATCATCCCGGAGGGCGGCGAGAACGCGCCGGCGCTGGAGGTGATCGTGGGGCGGCTGCTTCACCTGCTGGCGAGGTAGTCGACGTCAGGGGCGCGACTTCAGCTCTCCGGCGAGCACGACGGCGACGAGGAGCGTCACCAGCGTCGCGGTTCCCACCGCGAGGATCTTCTGTGCGCTCACGGCTCCCGGCAGGACGGCCACGCCGAGGGCAACGACGCAGCCGAAGACGGCCGTCATGAGAAGCGAGAACGCCTGCATGCCCCCGAGGCTTCTGCGGGAGAGCGCACCGGAACGTTTCGGACACGTTCCACCCGCGTGCTCGGCGTCGAGGAAAGAGGGCTCCCCGAAATGACGGCGCGAGTCATTTGGGAAGTATAAAACCCGCTCGCGCTGCCGTCGTGTTATCGCGCGCGGCGATGCAAAGCGGCCAGGTCGTCGCCGTCGTCGTTCCCGCGTTCGACGAGGCAGAGCGCGTCGCGCTGGTCGTGGGACGCGTCCCGTCGTGGGTGGACCTGGTCGTGGTCGTGGACGACGGCAGCCGTGACGGCACGGCGCGCGCCGCCGAGCACGCGGCAGCTCGCCGTCGGGCGGCGCGAGGGACCGCGAACGACGGCGGCGCCGTCACGGTCGTGCAGCACCCCGAAAATCGCGGGGTGGGCGCCGCCCTCGTCACTGGTTATCGCGCGGCGCTCGCCGCGGGAGCGGACGTCGTCGCGGTGATGGCCGGCGACGACCAGATGGACCCCGTCGACCTTCCCGCGGTCGTCGCGCCGGTGCTCGCCGGCGCAGCCTACGTGAAGGGCAATCGCTTCATCCACGCGGAGCGGCGACGCATGCCGTTCGAACGGCGCCTCGCAGGCCGCGCTCTCGCGGCACTCACGCGGGCAACCACCGGCCTCGTCATCGACGACAGCCAGTGCGGGTACACGGCGCTGTCCGCCGAGGCGGCGCGCTCGTTGCCCCTCGACGAGCTCTGGCCGCGCTACGGCTACCCGAACGACCTGCTCGGGATGCTCGCGGCGCGCGGCCTGCGCGTCACGGAGGTGCCCGTCCGCCCCGTCTACGCCGGAGAGCGGAGCGGGATCCGGCCCTGGCACGCCGCCGTCGTCGCGTTCGTCATCATGCGGCGCTGGGTGAAGTCCCGACGAGACCACCTCACGACTCGATCGCGCGCCGGATGATCTCGTCAGCGTAGCGCAAGGCGTGGGCCAGGTCGAAGCAGCGATCGAGCTCCGTCGCGCTCAGGCGACCGGCGATGTCGGGATCCTCGCCGAGGAGCTCGCGGAACGCGCCCTCGCCGTGGAAGGCGCGCATCGCGCTTCGCTGGACGAGCTCGTACGCCTTCTGACGCTGGAGCCCGGTCGCGACCAGGGCGAGCATGACTCCCTCGCTGAAGAAGAGGCCGCCCGAGCGGTCCAGGTTCTCCTTCATGCGCTCTGGGTAGACGACCAGCCCTTCCACGACCTGGGCCGCGCGCTCCAGCACGAAGGCGAGCGTCGCCGTCGCGTCCGGCGCGATCATGCGTTCGACCGAGGAGTGGGAGATGTCACGCTCGTGCCAGAGCGCGACGTCCTCCAGCGCGGGCACGACGGCGGCCCGGACCACGCGCGCGAGTCCCGCGAGGTTCTCGCTGAGGACCGGGTTTCTCTTGTGCGGCATCGCGCTCGAGCCCTTCTGGCCCTTGGCGAACCGCTCCTCGGCCTCCCCGACCTCGGTGCGCTGCCAGTGGCGTACGTTGGTGGCGAGCCGCTCCACGGACGCCGCGACGATGGCGAGCGCCGAGAAGAACGCCGCGTGACGGTCTCGTGCGACCACCTGTGTGGACACTGTCTCGGCGCGCAGACCCAGTGCACCGAGGGCTTCAGCCTCGATCTCCGGCGTGAGGTGCACGTAGGTGCCGACGGCGCCGGCGATCTTGCCCACCGCGATCTCGCGCCGGCCGACCTCCAGACGCACTCGGCCTCGCTTGATCTCGGCGAGATGGCCGGCGAGCACCACGCCGAAGGTGACGGGCTCGGCGTGGATGCCGTGGGACCTGCCGATCATCGGGGTGTGCGCGTGCTCCTTCGCGCGCGCGGCGAGCGCCGACTCGAGGCGATCGGTTCGCGCGAGGAGCTTGTCGGCCGCGCGCACCAGGAGCATCGCGAAGCTCGTATCGAGGACGTCGCTCGAGGTCATGCCGCGATGGAGCCAGCGCGCCGGCTCGCCAGCGAGCTGCTCGACGTGCGTCAGGAAGGCGATGACGTCGTGGCGAGTCGTCTTCTCGATCTCGAGGATCTCCCTCGCGTCGAGGACGAGCCGCTTGGCGCGGATGGCGGCGGCCGTTCCGTGCGGCACGACGTTCGCGTGCTCCATCGCCTCGCACGCAGCGAGCTCCACCTCGAGCCAGGCGTCGAAGCGCGTCTTGTCGGACCAGAGGTCGAGGAAATCGTCCGGGGTGTATCTGGGGATCATGGGGCGAGCGTCGCGAGGGCCCGCGCGTGCGCGCGCCTCGACCTTTCAAGGGCCGCCTAGCGTACCTCTGACCCTGCGTCCACCCGCAGAGGCGCGCCGCCCTTCACGCCGAGCGCCGCGAGCGCCGCAGCGAGGAATGTGCGCTCACCGCTCACCACGAGCGCGCCGTTCCGTTCGAGGGATGCGCACGACTGCCCGCCGAAGAACAGCTCGAACAGCGGCCCCGGCTCCGCGGCTCCGAGCCGGGCCAGGGCATGCGAGGGTGGCCTTTCCGCGACGGCCAGGCGCTCCTTCGTGAACGAGAGCTCGAAGCGGCGCTCGCCCGCGACGACCTCCACCGCTCCCGCGAGCCCGCCCGCGTAGCGGCGCTGAGTGGAGAGGAGCGCCCAGCCGATGTCGCGCCGATCGCCGCGACGCGGTTGGGCGAGGAGCCGCCCGCCCCACCGCCCGAGCTCCATGACCACCGGATGAAGCGCGCGGCCCGTCTCCGTCAGAGCGTAGAGCTCGCCCGAAGCGGGCGGGGGCGCTGGCTGCTTCTCCACGAGCCCGGAGCGCGTCATCTCGCGCAGGCGCTTCGCCAGCAAATTCGTGGTGATGCCCTCGAGGCTCGCCAATAGATCCCCGTAACGACGCGGGCCGAGGAGCAGATCCCTGACGATGAGGAGCGTCCAGCGCTCGCCGAGGGTGTCGAGCGCGCGGGCAACGCCGCAGTGCTGACGGTAGCTGCGCCTGGATGTCACTTTACTTTCTAATAGCCTGTACTACTAAAAAGTAAAGACCTGCCGTACCAGGTTCCAGTGGTCGTCGAGTTCGGAATGATCACCCTCGTCGTCGTCGTGACGGCGCTCTTCGTCGCCGCCGCGTGGGCCAGCGCCGCACCCGGTGAAGGTCGTCGCGACGCCACGCGCTCGGCGCTAGGCCTCGTAGCGCTCCTCTCCGTCAGCGCGGCGGCGGCGCTCTCCGGCGTTCTCGCGAATACGTCGCGGCGGCCTCCGCTGTTCGTGGTCCTGATGGCGTTCTGCACGGCCGTCACGGTCGTGGTCGCGCGCTCGCGGTTCGGGGCGCGTGTGGCGCGGCTGCCGCTCTGGGCTCTGGTCGGAGCGCAAGGGTTCCGCCTTCCGCTCGAGCTCGTCCTGCATCGCGCGGCGCGGGCCTCCGTCATGCCCGTGGAGATGAGCTTCGAAGGGTTGAACTTCGACATCATCACCGGCACGACGGCTCTGGTGCTCGCGCTCGCTCTCTACTCGAGCCGCGTGCCACGGCTCATCGTCCTCGCATGGAGCACGATGGGGTCCATCCTGCTCGCCGTCATCGTCGGCGTCGCGCTCGCGGCGTCACCGTTCATGAAGGCTTTCGGCCCTGTGCACGTGAACGACTGGATCCTTTACTTCCCCTATGTGTGGCTCCCGACCGTCCTGGTGCAGGCGGCGCTCTTCGGGCACATCGTCGTCTTCAGGCGCCTGCTCGCGGAGCCGGTCGCGCGGGCGGCGACGGGGCATGGCGGCTCCCGCTAGAG
>CAYUAW010000043.1:5869-10996 GCA_964442485.1 uncultured Polyangiaceae bacterium | reverse complement strand
CTCTTGGCGCTCTTCGCGTCTGCTGGCGGTTGAAGAAGCTGCAATACGCGAGGCGCCTGCAGACAGCCTCTTGGCGACGGTGCAGGCCGACGCTCAGGAGTGCGCGACGCGGAAGCTGTGCACAGTGAGCAGCAGAGACCCGAGCGTGGGAATCACCAGGGCCTCGAAGCCGAAGGCGTTGGTCGTGAAGGCGCCCGCGAGCGCGCCAACGGTGAACGAGGCGACCGGCAAGCCGAAGCGGGCGATCCGTGCGAGAGCTTCCTTGCGCCGGCGCGCGGGCCGGCGCACCGGCGAGTCGAACGCCGCGAACGCGAGCTCGACGAGATCCATGGTCACCTGGGTGACGTTGCCGGTCATGACCGTCGTCGGGCACAGCGTGCCGAGCGCCTCGCGCATGATCGCGTTCTGGATCCCCATGGCGAAGACGGCGGCGCCGCTGATGAACAGCGTCGCGGTTCCGTCGGGCCCGTTCATCAGCGGCCCCAGGTATGCCCCTGCGGCCCAGAAGACGGCGAGCGAGAGCGTCATGAACGCAAGCAGCGCCGGGAGCGGGGACTGCCCACGGCGCCGCGCGATGCGCGCCGCCACCGCCGCGATCGCCACAGAGCCGACGAAGAGGAGGAGCATCGCGATGCGGATGAACCAACCCAAGGCGGCGCTGTCCGCCACCGCCGCGCCGGCCCAAACGATGTCGCCGGTCATGTGCGCCGGCAACAGTCCGAAGAGCGCGAGGAAGCCCGCGGCATCCACGAAGCCGGCGATGCCGCTGAGCATCCCGGCGCGAAGCGAGTCCTTCGAGATGCCCTTCGCGCGCGCCGCGGGAGGCATCGCGATCTTGTCGACCCCGGGCGAGGGCGGCGGGACGGATTCCACGGCGGGGACCCACAGCGAGGGCGGCGGGGGCATCGACGGCGCGAGGCTCACCCACGGCGAATCCAGGGGCGGCATCGACGGCCGCGAGCTCGCGCGCGCTCGTGGCGGCGGCTCGTCCTTCGAGATGTCGATGGACGCCTCGCCCAGGTCCTGTGCACCGGGAGTCCAACCAGGAAGGTGTTCCTTCTTGAACTTCTCGAGCTCGTCGGTCGTGACCCTGCGGCGAGTTCCGGAAATGCTCCGCGCCGGCCGGAAGAAGGGGACCTCCTCCGGCGACGGCTTTCGGTTCTTTCCGTGGACCACGTCGAACGGAACGGCTAGTCAGCTGGGGACTTAAGCAACACTATTCAGGGGGCGTTTTGCCGCGCCATTTTCCCCCGCGCAGGGCGGACTACACAGGGTGGGACGTGCGTACGATGACCACATCGCCCGCCCGGCGCTCACGCGCTTTCGGGCAGCGACGCGGCGGTGAGCGTGACGACGTGATCGGTCGTCGACGACTCGCTCGTACGCGGTAGCCCGCGGCCTCGCGACGACTCGCCGCCGCGAGTCGCGAGCCGTTCGCACTTCGCGATGAGCGCGGGCGCGCCAATCGCACGGAGGCGACGCTCGGCTTGTACGACGGCGTCCGCGTAACACGTCATGCGCCCGGCGCCTTGGCAGATGATGGCTCGCGCCTCGTACAGCAACCCCGGCACGAGCTGGTTGTCGCATTCCCCGTGGAGGGCAAGGAGTTCGTCCAGCCGACGAAGCGCCGCGTCCACGTCTCCGAGCCCGGCCTGCGCGTGGGCGCGCTCGATCTCGAGGCCGAGGAAGAGCACGATGTACTCGCACTCCTCGGCGGTGACGTACGAGAGCGCCCGCTCGCACGTCGCCTTCGCCTTCGCGTGCTCACCGGCCTGGTTCAGGGCACGGGCGAGGAGCCCCTGCGTCGCCGACCAGCCGAGGAAGGAGCGAGGCGCTCGCAGCATGTCGGTGTCGTCCGCCATCGCGGCCGCCGCCGAGCGATCGCCGCGCAAAACCCTCAGCGCGACGCGGGCAAGGCCCATCGCCGGCGTGGAGCCGCCGAGCGCCCTGAACTGGTCCGCGATGCGCGTCATCCCCGCGGTGTCGGCGGCGTTCGCGTAGGCCACGAAGAGCGGAGCTCCCTCCCAGAGCTCGGCCTGCCAGGCAGAGCCGACGTGCGCCGCGTGAAGCTCCACCTGCTCGCGATGCTTCGAGGCGATGGCGAATTCGCCGCGATTCTCGTGATGGAGCGCGCGAAGCTGGCTCGCGAGCATCGCCCACAGCTTGAGCCCCGTTCCGTCGAGGGCATCGGCGCATCGCGACACCGTGGAGGGCTCGGTCGAGAACGTGGCGACGGCTCCTCGCAGGAAGTGGAGCCCCGCGACGAAGAGACGACGCGCATCGCCCGGCAGCGTCGGATAGAAATCCGGGCTCTGGAAACGCGCGAGCAGCGAGTCGACCATGCTCGCCGCGACCGCCGGCTCCTCGCGGCCCAGCGCTCCGAGCGCCAGGCAATACTGATGCACCCCGACGGGCGCCATCTTCTCGGGAAGAAATGAAAAAGGCGAGAGGACCTCTGCGATGCGCCGGACGCGCTCGCCGTCGAAGGAGAGGCTCGCCACGCCCGAGAGCGTCGTCACGACCCCGAAGAGACGCGTGAAGAGGTACGCGAAGCCGCCGCGGCGGTCGCGACGTGACGCCATGCTGAACCGCGCGAACGCGAGGAGGACGCCAAACGCGAGGCCGACCGCCGGCCCGAGGAACCTCGCGACGCGACGCGCCGTGCGAAGCCCGCAGGCATCCTCGAGCGCAGCCAGCGCCGCGTCACCGTAGAGCTCGCCCCACTTTCTGTCCTCGTAGTACGCCGCGTAAGCGAGAGCCGCGAGAAGCGTGAGCCTCCGGTACGGTGAAACGCCGCGCCGCTCGTAGACCTCGAACGCCGCTTGCAGCGCGCTGCCCAGCTGCTGGAGGTTGCCGAGCAGCCGGATGGTGACCGTGCCGTCGGAGGTTGCCTCTGCGATGTGCTCTGCGCCCGCGAGCTCCTCGCCGCCCTCGATGAGGTGCCATCCGGCCTCCACCGTCGTACCTGGCTCCGAACCGGAAAGCGCGAGCAGCGCCGCCCCGAGCCGGCGATGGTTCTGCGCTCGCCGCGCCGGGGGCATCGCGCGCAGGAGCGCCTCCGACAGAGCGAGGCTCGTGAAGCGGTAGCCGTCGATGTCCGCGAAGAGGACGTACTTCCGTTCGAGTTCGTCGAGGAGGGACAGAGTAGTGGTGAGATCCGCGTCGTCGACGAGCAGCCTGCAGAGCTCGAGCGTCGGCCGGCGCGCACGCTGGAGCCCGAGGCACTCGGCGAGCTCGCGCGCCTTGTCGCCGAGCGCGCAGAGACGCGCAGCCAGCGCGTCCTCGAGCGCAGCCAGCGGCTCCGTGCTCGGCCGTTCGGCGGGGAGCGCCCACGCGCCGCCCACGTATCGGGCAACGTGCTTCTCCGCCAGGTGTCGCGAGATCTCCAGGAAATGGAGCGCGCTCCCCCCGGTGCGTTCGTGCATCCACTCGGCGTAGCGAGCGGCGTTCGGCGCTTCACCGAAGACGGAGCGCGTGAGCTCGAGGGTGGCCTCGGCGTCGAGCCCCGACAGGGACATGGCTTCACACTGGCTCCGGAGCGCGCGGAGCCCCACAGCTCGATTCGTCCCGGCGTCGGTGCGCTCGCTGACGACCAGCAGAATCCGCGAATGCGTTGCGACGCTGGCGAGACTCGTGAGAAGCCCGAAGCTCGCCTCGTCGGCCCGCTCCACGTCGTCGACGGCGATGACCAGCGGGCGCTCGCGGCTGATGTCGTCGAACCAGGCCGACACCGAGCCCTGAGCCCCGCTGTCGGGGACGGGAAGCTCTGCGCGAACGTCGGTGCCGAGCGCGGCGAGCGCACCGTGGTGCTCCTCCGCAAAGACTCGCGCAAGCTCCGGGAACAGCTCGAAGACTCGCAGGACCAGCGCACGCGCGACGCCGAACGGCTGCCGGTGCACCGTCGCGTCCACTCGGAGCACCATCGCGCCCTTGACCTGCGCACGGAGTCCGAGCTCATCGAGCAGCCGCGTGCGCCCCATCCCGCTGACAGCCTCGACGCGCACGGCCGCGCCCCGTCCTTCGAACAACCGCTCGAGCCGTCCGGTGAGCGACGCGATCTCCTTCTTCCGTCCGACGAACCGCGGATTGGCGAGGAAGCTCTGTGCGAGGCGCTCGACCTCGGCGGGTTCCTCGCTCGGCAGATCCCCTATCGACTCGAGCATCGCGATGATCTCGGCGGCGCTGGTCGGGCGGGCGAGCGGATCCATGCTGAGCAGGGAGAGGACGAGCGAGTCGAGCTCCGGAGGAACCCCGGACGCGAGCGACGAGGGAGCAGGCGGCGGCATGCGCCAGAGCGGCCTGAGGTCCTCCAGGCGCTGCGCCGGGTACGCGTGGTGCCCCGTCAGCATCCAGTAAGCGAGGGCCCCGAGCGAGAACAGATCTGCCCGGTGATCGATGAACCCCGAGCGGATCGACTCCGGGGCGATGAATGGCGGGGTACCGGCGATGATCCCGGCGTAGCCGAAGGGCGCGAGCGTCCCGAAATCGAGCAATTTGCAGTGACCGGCCGCGGTGGCGCGGACATTCGCGGCGCTGACGTCCCGGTGAACGAGGCGACGTGCGTGGAGCAAGGCGAGCGACGTCGCGACGTCGCGCAGGTAGCGACAGCAGCGCTGGTAAGGCATCGGCGACGCCTCCGCCATGTCCATGCCATCGACGAGCTCCATCGTGTAGTACGGGCCCGCCGCGTCGAGCCCGTAGTCGAACACGCGGATGATTCGTGGGTGCGATAGCCCGGCGAGGATCTGGTACTCGCGCTCGAAGGCTTGTAGGGCCGCCCGGTCCGATAGCCTGTCGCGATCGAACCGCTTCATGGCGAGCGTCTCGCCCGTCACCCTGTCCTTGACGCGGTAGACGGCACTCATGCCGCCGAGTGCGATCAGACCGAACACGTCGTATCGCTCACCGAGCGCGCGACGAGCGTCATGCGGCGTATCGCCGCCTGCGGGCGGCATGAGATGGAGACGACTCATCGTGTAGCGATCGTGCCGGACGGCTCTTCACTATGGCATCGCTCCGGCCGTCTTGCCGCACGCGGAACGCGCGCGACGGCCGCACGACCATGCGATGCGTGCGCTGCCTACATCGCGCTACTCGCCTCGACTTCGGCGCTTATTTCGCCGCAGA
>CAYUAW010000043.1:0-5769 GCA_964442485.1 uncultured Polyangiaceae bacterium | reverse complement strand
CTAGCGGGCGCACTCGCTACTTCACTGGCGCACCTCGTGCGCCGATCTCCGTCGCCGCCGCGACCGCCGCGGGGAGCAACAGGATGGCGCCGAGCGGAAGCGCGAAGAGGACGCCGACGCCCACGCCGAAGCCGAGCACTCGCGGCGCCTCGCGCCGGACGAGCGCCGCGCGCTCGTGCAAGCGCATGCCTCTCATCGAAAGCGGGTAGTCGAGGAGCGTCCAGACCAGCACCGACAGCGCGACCAGGACCTTCAACGGAAATGTCACCACGGCCGATGGCGGAACCAGGATCGTCACGAACCACAGCGCCGCGAGCAGAGGCGCGCCGACGGCGAGCGCGAGCAACTGCGCTCGAAGACCGCACCACAGCTCGGCGAACAGCGAGACCCGGGGCCGCGGAGGGAGCCCGAGATCCTCCTCACGGAGCACGATGATTCGCTCGAGGGCCGGCCCGGAGAGCGCGGGCGCGAAGGTCGCTGAAAGGAGGACGCCCGCGCCCGCGGTCAGCACCGCGACCAGAATGCGCAGCGTCGCGGCGGCGGCGCGACCGAACCACGTCGGGGGGAACGTGACGCGCGCCATGACCGCCGGGGCGATCATCTGGAGGGCCACCACGACCGCCGCGGCCGACAGCGCGACGAGCACCAGTGCCGGCACGGCGGAGGGGAGCCATGCCCGGCGAGTGCGTGCGATGAATCCGATCCCCCGGAACACCGACAGGACGCCGTCGAAGAACCCCTGAGCGACGTCCCGCACGCCCTACTTCCGCAGCACGAAGGCGTCAGGGAGCAGCGCTTCGATCGTCGAATGCTTCGTACTGGTCGGCGTCGCGGTGACGATCAGCACGTCGCGACCGAACTCGGAGATGACCTGACGGCACATGCCGCACGGCATCGCCGGCTCCACGTCGTCCACGAAGATCGCCACGGCGACCGGACCGGTTTCGCCGGTCGCCACCATGCCGAAGAGCGCGGCGCGCTCTGCGCATATGGTCGCGCCGTAGCTCGCGTTCTCCACGTTGCACCCGACGTGGACGGTGCCCGCGCCCGTCAGCACGGCCGCGCCGACCTTGAACCCGGAATACGGAGCGTAGGCCTTCTCCCGGACGGCGCGCGCCGCCTCGAGCAACGCACGGACGCGTTCGTCGTCGCGATCCATCATCCTCGCGCCGTTCCTCTCGCGATCCCCCCCGCGCGTTCGACCCAGCGCGCGAGCACGGCCTGGAAGGCGCTCGCCGCGGCGCGCGCCGTCGCCTGGACGTCGGCGTGGTCGAGCGCCGCGCCGGACATGCCCGCGGCGAGGTTCGTGATGCAGCTCATCGCGCCGACGCGGACGCCGAGCGCCCTGAGCGCGATGGTCTCCATCACGGTGCTCATCCCGACGGCATGAGCGCCGAGCGTGCGCAGCATGCGGATCTCCGCGGGCGTCTCGTAGCTCGGGCCCGACAGCCCCGCGTACACCCCCTCCGCGAGCGGCAAGCCAGCGTCCTTCGCCGCGCCACGGGCCGCCTCCGCGACGGACTCGTCATAGGCCCGCGTCAGATCAACGAAGTGCGGGCCGCCCGTCAGCGGGTTCTTTCCCGTCAGGTTCAGGTGATCGACGATGAGCATCAGCGAACCGGGACGAAGGTGCTCGCCGATGCCGCCGGCGGCGTTCGTCAGCAGCACGACCGGGCACCCCAGCGCGGCGAGCAGCCGACACCCGAAGACGACGTCGTCCACGGGGTATCCCTCGTAGAGGTGTACGCGCCCGGAGAGGCAGGCCACGCGGGTGCCGCCGACGTCGCCCACGCACAGGGTCCCCGCGTGTCCCGCGACGGACGTCGTACGAAGGTGCGGCACCTCGGCGTACGGGACCTTCACGAGGCCGCCGAGTGAGTCCGCGAACGAACCGAGGCCGGAGCCGAGCACGACGCCCACCTCCGGCGGGAGCGGCGTTTTCGCGCGCACCGCGGAAACGGCGTCTTCCACACGGGAATCGAGCATGCGGCGTCCTGGAAGCAGAACCTATCATTCGGCCCGAGTTCACTCGAAGCTTGCGGGCGGTGGGGCCATGCTATAGGTCCGTGGCTTCAATCCGCTCGGGCACCGAGCATTTGTTCAGCGAGCCCCATGGCATCCAAGTTCTCAGAGTTCCTCGAAGGCAAAAAGATCGATCCCCGCCGCGTCGCTGCGGCGTCCCAGGCGCTCGAGAAGCTGCGGCCCGAAGATCGGGCTCTGAGGCTCAAGAAGCGCAACAGCCGCTCCGCCGAAGGCGGTGCCGAAAAGACGGAAGCTGGTCCGAAGCCGCGCTCCGGTCGCCCCGTGACCCCACAGCTTTTGCGCAACGCGATCGAGGGTAAGCCCGTCACCGGCCCCGCAAAGACCCGTCTTGTGCGTGCCGTGAATCGCGTGCTCGAGCAGAAGAAGCAGGATCCGATCGACATCCGCGCGCTGTTCTGAAGACGTTCGGGCCCTTTTGCCGCGGGGCGTCGCGCTGATGCGCAGCCTGTTTTTGAAAACCTGCGTGGCCGGCTGCATCTCAAGGGCTGAAGATGCCTGGTGCGGCGACGTCGGCGGCCACGTGGCCCTTTGTGAGCACGTCACCTTCTCTGGTGCGCTCACCCTGGGTCAAATCGGGGGCGCCTGTCGCTCGGACGGCGGGTAAGATCACCGGCGTGAGCGATGCTTCGGGCCTCGTGACGCGCTGCCGGGACGGGGACCCGGCTGCGTTCAAGGAGCTCTTCCACACTCATCGCCACGACGTCGCGCGCATCGTTTTCCGCATGACGGGCTCCTCGGCCGACATCGAGGACCTCGTGCAGGAAGTCTTCCTGCAGGTGCACCGTAGCATCGGAGATTTCCGCGGCGATGCACGTCTCTCCACCTGGCTGTACCGGCTCACGGTCAACGTCGTGCTCATGCACCGCCGCGCAGCGAAAAGCCGGCCCCAGCTCGTGGGAGAAGCCGCTGCGGCCCCACCGAAGGACCTCCGGCTCCTGCCCGACGAGCAAGTCGCGCGCAAGCGACGGATGACCGCGTTCTACCGGATGGTCGACAAGCTCAGCGAGAAGAAGCGCACCGTGTTCGTGCTCCACGAGATCGACGGACTGTCGCCGATGGAGATCGCGAAGGTCGTCGACGCACCGGTGCTGACGGTGCGCACGCGCCTCTTCTACGCGCGCAGAGAGCTCGCTGCGATGCTTCGCGACGAGCCGGATCTCGCGAACCTCGTCAGCGAAGACAGCCCCGACCTCGCCGTCGTCGCCCGGAACGTCCGGGAGGAGTCCACGTGAAGAAAGATCGCGCAGAGCCCGTGCTCGAGCACCTCGTCGCCGAGGCGCGCCGCGAGCCCGTGCCCGAGCTCGACTGGGACGCGATCGAAGCGTCGCTGATGCCGCGGCTCGGACAATCTCCGCGCTTTCCGTCCATCCAGAGGAGCCGCTCGCGGCGTCCGCTCGTGCTCGCGCTGGCGGCCGCGGCCCTGACCGGTGCGGCGGCCGCCGCAGTCGGGGTCATGGGGGCAGAGCGCGCTCCGGCTCCCGCCGCGGAGACCGAGGCGCCGAGGGCAGCGCAGGCAGCGCCGCACGCCGGCACCACGACCAACGGCAACGCCCTCGCCGTCGGCGACATCGTGCACGCGGAGGCCGACCCGGTCGTGGTCGATCACGCCGGCCAGGCGACGTGGACGCTCGAGCCCGACAGCGACGCTCACGTGGAGGAGCTCGGCACCGTCATCCGTGTCGCGCTCGATCGCGGCGTGCTGTCGGCACGCGTCGCGAAGAGCCCGCGGCCGGAGTCATTCGTCGTGCGCGTCGAAGGCACCCGCGTTGCTGTCCACGGCACGGCATTCCGCGTCGTCCGCCTCCCTCACGCCGTTCGCGTGGAAGTGACGGACGGCGTCGTCGGCGTCGGGCCGCTGCACGGGCCGTCGTTCGACGTCCCGGCGCCGTCGAGCGCCACGACGACGCTGGAGGGCGTCCGGACGGATCTGCGACACGCCGCACGAAGCACGGCGGCGAAGTCGAGCGAGCGAGCGCGCGCGGACGTGCCCGGTGCCGCCGCAGCGGAGGAGCCCGTCGCGGCCGAAGCGCCGGCCGAGAGCGAATCACCCGAGGCGGCCGGTGCGGTCGTGAAGGGCGGCCCACAGGTCGCGGCGCGGGCGCCGCGCGAGTCGAGCAGCCTCCCGAGCACCGACAACGTCGTGGAGGCCGTTCGCCGCTGCTTCCGCGAGCAAACGGTGGCGAGCGGCGACCTGCACGTCAGCGTCAGCACCCAGATGTCGCTGCGTATCCAGGCCACCGGCCGCGTGGGAGAAGCCGTCTTCACGCCTCCCCTCGCCCCGGGCGTCCGGCGCTGCGTCGACGACAGTGTCGGCGCGATCAGGTTCCCGTCGTCGACGAACGGCTTCGCCGTCGATCGCGTGCTCGAGCTCGAGCGCTGACCCTCACTGCTCACGCCGGAGTACGACGCTGCGCCGCTCGTCGAGATGCCACTTCAGGTAATGGTCGCCGTCGAGCGTGAAGCGCGCCTTCTCGGACCGTCCGTGGTCGTCGCGGATGGCGAGCACGATGTCGCCCTCATGCGCGGACGCCACCTCGTACCGGCCCTTCCTCGGGTCCTCGGCCGGGATGGCCACCGTGATGGCATCGTCGGAGAACTCCATGCTCGCGCCGCGCGCCCAGCCCGTCGCGGCGGCCACGTCCGCGGTGTCGAAGCTCTCGACGCTCTCACCGAACCAGCGACCGGACAGGGCGCGCTCGACGGGATGCCCGCACCCCGTGAGCAGCGAGAAAGTGCCCAGAAGCAGGGAAATTTGCGACGGCCGAAGAGCGGGCTTCCGACGGACCATGATGAAAGTGAATGGTAGGAGATGCACCCACACGAACGCCACATTTCGCGGGACGCGGTCGTCGGAAGTTCGCCCGCGCCATCCGCTTGAGACAAGGTGATCCCGTGCTCGGTCTTCATTGGGTTGCTGATGCGATGGGTTGCGATCCGACGAAGCTCTCGCGGGACGGCGTTCGTGAAGCGCTTATCGAGCTACCGCTGCGTCTCTCCCTGACGCCGGTCGGCGCGCCCAGCCTGTCGGAGCATCGGCTCGAGGGCGCGCTCACGGTCGCCGGCGTCGTGCTGCTCACCGAGAGCCACGCGAGCTGTCACTCGTTCCCCGACGACGGCGTCGTGCACTTCGACGTCTTCTCGTGCAAGCCCTTCGACGTCGAGTCGGCGCGCCGCTACGTACTCCGTCACTTCGGAGCCGCGGAGCTCCGCGACAGCGTGCTCAAGCGCGGCGGCAACGAGAGCCAGCACCGCACGCCGCTGTCGCTCGTCCGGCGCGCACGATAAGTGCCTATACCGCTTCGCGCATCCCGCGCAGCACGCTCGTGACCCCGGCGTCGAGCGCCGGCCCGATCTCGTCGAGCTCGCCGTACAGGTCGATGGTGAGCGCGCCGCGCTCCGGCCAGGTGTGGACGATCACCCGCCCGCGCAGCGCCGTGCCCACCAGGCTGAGACCGCGCGGCGCGAAACGGTGCGTCCTCCACTCGACCGCGCCCAGGCAGACAGAGAGCACCCGCTCGAGCTCCGACGCGATCCACTCGCCGTCGTCGAGAACCCGAGGAGAAACCCCGGAGAGATCGGCGGTGGCGAGCGACCACGGGGCGGTCCTCGACCCGAGCTCGCACACGTTCGACGACATCGCGCGCGAAGCTCTCACGTTTTGCGGAAAAGTTCGAGTGCCCGTGCTCGAGCCCTACACCCGCGTGGTGGTAGTGATTGTTCTGGCCG
>CAYUAW010000042.1:31928-33462 GCA_964442485.1 uncultured Polyangiaceae bacterium | reverse complement strand
TCGGCTTCCGTCCCCGGGGGCGACCACTCCGCGTCGAACGACGCGCGATGCTCTTCCCAGAGGGCGCGGATGATGGCCTCCTTGTCGCGGAAGTGCCAGTAGAGGTTCCCCACGCTGATCCCCAGCTCGGTCGCGATGTGGTTCGTGCTGACCGCCGCGCTGCCCCGCTCGTTGAACAGCGACAGAGCCGCCTTCAGGATGTCGCCGCGTCGATTCTTGCCGCGAGAGGCAGGGGGCTTCGCCGTCACGAACGAGGCTCTAGAGCAATTGCTCTAGTCGTCAAGAGCAATTGCTCCAGTCGAGTTGCCCACCTGGACCGCCTGAGCCTCCGGCGCTTGCACGCGCCGGCTGGACCAAAGCGAGGCGAAATGAATCAGACCCTGGCTCACTGGAACGACAGGAGCCGCGGTAGTTCTCCCTTGCGGCCCCAGGGCCCGTGCGCACGCTGATCTGTCGGCTCCGAACAATCACTACGCGCCAGGACCGGCTCCTCTTTCGAGGACCTTCGCGCGGTCGAGGCAAGTAATGATGATGACGACGAAATGCTTTTGCACTTCGAGGGCCGCGCTCGTCGCGCTCCTCGTGTTCCCCACGGCTTGCGGAAGCTCGAACACCACGCGGATGGAGTCCACGGTGACGGACTCGGGGAGCTCAGGGACAGGCGGCAAGGCCACCTCAGGGACAGGCGGCAAGCCCAGCTCAGAAACAGGTGGCACGGCCAGCTCAGAAACGGGTGGCACGGCTAGCTCAGAAACGGGCGGCGCGACCAGCGCGGGTGCCGGAGGAGCAGGAGGCAGCGGTCCGGCTTCCGGCGGCGCGAGAAACGACGTCGACGGCTCGACGGCAACCTCGGTGCTTCCAGTCGACCTTGGCTCGGCTGCCGACTACGTCATCCTCGCCAAGGCAGGGATATCCACGGTGCCGACGTCGGCCGTCACTGGCAACATCGGCGTGAGCCCCGCTGCGGCGACCTCCATCACGGGCTTTTCCTTGATTGCGGACGCCACCAAAACGTTCTCGACCTCGAAGCAGATCACGGGAAACGCCTACGCGGCAAACTACGCTTCACCCACTCCATCGAAGATGACGACGGCAATCGGTGACATGGAGCATGCCTTCACCGATGCCGCGGGACGCGCCCCGGGGGTCACCGAGCTCGGCGCCGGCAACATCGGCGCGAAGACGCTGAAGGCCGGCGTCTATGGATGGGGAACCGGGCTGCTCATCCCGAGCAATCTGACGTTGAGCGGTGACAAGAACGCAGTCTGGATCTTTCAGATTGCTCAGGGTCTGACGGTCAACTCAGCCGTGAAAGTGCTCCTGACGGGCGGAGCCCTCGCCACGAACGTTTTCTGGGAGGTCGGCGGGAAGGTCGAGCTTGGTACCACGTCACACGTCGAAGGCGTCATCCTGTCGCACACCTCCATCGCACTGGCGACCGGCGCGTCGGTCAACGGACGGCTCCTTGCGCAGACCGCGGTCACCATCGACGGCAGCACGGTCGGCGAGCCATAGCGCCACTCCGTTCGAAGGC
>CAYUAW010000042.1:30430-31828 GCA_964442485.1 uncultured Polyangiaceae bacterium | reverse complement strand
CGGCTGCTTGACGATGGGAGGCCCGTCGAACACCAGATTGTCGAATCGACCGAGGACGGCGTTCTTCCCAGACTTCACGTCGCCGGACGAGAAGCGCACGGACGCGATGTTGTAGCTGCCCGTGCAGATGCTCAGCGTCTGCCACTGCTGGAGCGCCCCCTGGTAGTTGGCGATGGCAACGGGATTGCCGTTCGCGTCGTCGGCCTCGAGCCACGGCGCGCCCTGTGGGCCGAAGAAGGGGCTCGCCAGCGGGTTCGTCGCGCCCCAGGCGTCGATGCTCACGCAGCTCGCAGGCCTGACGAACGTCGCGCGCACGAACCCCATGAACGCGGAGAACTGCGGCTCGTTCCAGTTCGCCTGAATCTTCTGGAGGATGCTCACTCCATTGTCGGTGCGCCCGGGCGAACGCGCGAAGACATCCTGGCCCGCACACGACTCGCACGTGAGAGTGACGCCTTTCAGCCAGTAAAGCGAGTTCACGGCGTCCCCGTCGGTGACGAAAGCCCCGCCCGGATCGATGTCGAAGTCGATGTGCTGCGGCCCGAATGCCAGCGCTTCGGACGACGTGCCCACCTCGTCCGAAGCCGCCCCCTCCGCTGTCGTCCCCTCGGGAGCAGCCCCGCAAGCAAGAACTGGCAGCGTCGCAAGAACACCGAGCGCGAGAACGTATCTCTTCATGTCCGTGAGTCCTTTCATTCCGCGTTCCGGAACAATCCCCGGTGCGGTCGAAGGGAGCTCTTTGCAGCGTGCATGCCGTCGCGATTTCGGCCGATTTCCGCCGGGCAACGCCGGGCAACGGGGTGTGCAGCGAGGGAGTCCCATGGGACTTGCACCGTGGGACAGACGCGACTTCACGCCCTATATCCGGCGCGGCGTTGACGAGCGGCCTCGACAGCCGGAGGTTTCACGCATGCCCAAGCTTTGCGTGTTCTGCGGCTCGTCGATGGGAACCGATCCGGCGTTTTCCGATGCGGCTCGCGCTCTCGGGCGAGCGCTGGCCGAGCGCGGTGTGGGGCTGGTCTACGGCGGCGCTCATCGTGGTTTGATGGGGCTGCTCGCGGATTCGGTGCTGGCGGACGGCGGGACGGTCATCGGGGTGATCCCGGAGCGACTCGTCGAGCTCGAGATTGCGCATCGCGGGCTCACGCATCTCCACGTCGTGAAGACCATGCACGAGCGCAAGGCACTGATGGCCGCGCACGCCGACGCATTCCTGGCGCTCCCGGGCGGCTTCGGTACCCTCGAAGAGTTCATGGAAGTCTTGACCTGGGCCCAGCTCGGCTACCACGACAAGCCTCTCGGAATGCTCAACATCTCCGGCTATTACGACGGGCTCCTGTCCTGGATCGCCTACGCAGAACGGCAGGGGCTCGTATCTTCCGCGCATGCGGCGCGCAT
>CAYUAW010000042.1:28641-30330 GCA_964442485.1 uncultured Polyangiaceae bacterium | reverse complement strand
TCACCACGCCGTCGGCCGGTAATCCTTCAGGAACTGCCCCCACACGTGCTGCCCCGTGTTGATTCCGCTGAAGATGGGGTCGACGATCCGCGCGGCGCCGTCGACGATGTCGAGCGGCGGGGAGAAGCCTTCCTCTTCGGCTTTCTGGCGGGCGATGTGGGCGGGATCCTCGTCGGTGACCCAGCCGGTGTCGACGCTGTTCATGTGGATGCCGTCCTTCGCGTAGTCGGCAGCGGACGTGCGGGTCATCATGTTCAAGGCGGCTTTCGCCATGTTGGTGTGAGGGTGCTTGTCCGTCTTGAAGCGGCGGTAAAACTGCCCTTCCATCGCGGAGACGTTGACGATGTGCTTGTCGAAGGTGCGGTGACGGAGCATGAGCGGCTTGAGGCGGCCGTTCAGCACGAACGGCGCGATGGCGTTCACGAGCTGCACCTCGAGGAGCTCCACCGTCTGCACTTCATGCAGGGGCAAGCGCCAGCTGTTGATCGAGCGGAGATCCACCTGTTGCCGATCGGCGTCGAGCTGGCCCTCGGGGTAGAGATGAGGGCCGAGCACGGCGTCCTCCGGCGCCAGGACGACCTGCGAGAGCGCCGGTGCGACGGCGCTCGCCCGCGGCGCGGCCGGGATGAGCGACGATACGCCCACAAGGGCAGCGCGATCGGCGTTCAAGAGCTCGTGCTCGCGGACCAGCCCGCGGGCGGGTTCCGGCAGGAGCGTGAGCGGGCCGAGCTCCCCGTCCATCAGGTGGCCGTAGAAGCCTGCGGGACGTCGGACCGTCTGACACGCATTGTGCAGGACGAAATCGAGCTGTCCGAGGGTCCGTTCCAGGTGCGTCGCGAACGCATCGACGCTCGCCGCATGCCGTAGATCGAGACCATAGATCTCCAGACGGTCGCGGAAATCCTCGAAGTCCTTCTCGTCCGCATACCGCCGCGCCGCGTCCCGGGGGAACCGCGTCGTCACGACCACATGGGCTCCCGCGCGCAGCAGGAACATCGCCGCCTGATAGCCGATCTTCACTCGCGCGCCGGAGATGAACGCGACCCTTCCCCGGAGGTCCGCGGTCTGCGAGCGCTTGTCGAAGTTCTCGTCTCCGCAACGACCACACATCTGGTCGTAGAAGAAGTGGACCTTCGTGACCCTGTCCTTGCAGACGTAGCATCGGCGAGCCACCTCGAGCTCCGGCGCCTCCCAGCCCCTCGACGCTTCGGTTGCGTCGTTCGCGCCGGCGAGTCGCGGATCGGGCGTCACGAACGTCGGCTCGAGGCGCTTCTGGCGGATACCTGCCATCTCGCGCTTGCGCATGTCGGACTCGCGGATCGCCTTCCTGCTCTTCTTTCCGAGCGCCCGGGCGAGCAGCCGCTGCTCGGTTCGCTCGGGGCGAGAAAGCCGCCCGGCCGCGACGAGCAGCCGCGTGCGCGTCTCGAGATCGACCTCGGCGAGGCCGGCGCGGTTACTCACGAGCGCCTCGAGGACACGCAGGCATTCGGCGACATCCGCCCCGGTCACCTCGGGGGAGCGCGGGGAGAGTGCATTTTTCGTCGACACGGTGCGATGCGCACTACAGGAAATGCCAGGGGGCCGAAAGGGAGGCGGCCGCTCACTCGTCCCAGGTCACGCGAAATACCGCTCCGTCGGGCTGCTTTTCGGCGACGACGACCGCCTTCTTCACGCCGGCAAGCCCGAGCA
>CAYUAW010000042.1:22023-28541 GCA_964442485.1 uncultured Polyangiaceae bacterium | reverse complement strand
GTCGAACGTCGAGTGCAGTACCCAGCTGACGGGGAGCGCGTCGGCGATCTCTCGCCGTTCGTCGGGGTCGAGCTGTCCGAGGACGTGCGCGAAGGTGTCGGCGCCCAGCTGCGCCTCCAGCACTCCGCGATGAAAGACGATCACGGTCCCGGCGACGCAGGGCTGGGCCCCTGGTCGTTCAGAAGGAAGCGTGCTTCCGGCGCCCGCGAGGCCCATCTCGGAATGGTTCGATGGAGCCTCGTCGATCGCCAGAAGATTCTGAGGGGGGGGCCGGCCCGGCGAGGGAGCCGGAGGGAGGGACCCGTGTGGGCGGACCTGCGAGAGCGTCTCCGACCCGTCCGAGAAAGAAGGGGCCACGAAGGGAAGAGGAGGCTAATCTTGAAGATCATGAAGGCGAAGGTTCTCGTCGTCGAGGACTCGAAGGCCCAGCGGGACGCGCTGGTAGGCGAGCTCGAGCGTCGAGGATACGAGGTGGATCAGGCGACGGGCGGGCTCGCTGCGCTCTCCCGCATCAAGGTGGATCCTCCGGACGTCGTCATCCTCGACGTGGTGCTGGACGACATGGACGGCTACAGCGTCTGCCGCTGGCTGCGCCTCGGCGAGTCCACCTGCGACATCGTCGTCATCATGCTCACCGTGAAGATCGGCGTGAAGGAGCGCGTGGAGGGTCTGCACGTCGGAGCGGACGACTACGTCCCGAAGCCGTTCGATATGGACGAGCTCGAGGCCCGCATCTT
Organism: uncultured Polyangiaceae bacterium; assembly: GCA_964442485.1. Classification (GTDB taxonomy): domain Bacteria; phylum Myxococcota_A; class Polyangia; order Polyangiales; family Polyangiaceae; genus DASZVB01. The sequence goes on along the minus strand of CAYUAW010000042.1, from coordinate 27,804 downwards.
CGCCGCGCTGCGCAGCCGGAACGCCCGGCTCGAGCTCCGCCAGCGCAACTCCGAGCTCGAGGGCATGCTCACGCGGACCGAGCGGCTCGCCATGACCGACGCGCTCACCGGCATCTACAACCGCCGGAGGTTCGGCGAGATGCTCCGGCGCGAGTGGGCGACCGCGCGCCGCTACAAGCACCCGCTGTCTCTGCTGCTGTTCGACGTCGACCACTTCAAGGCCGTCAACGACGGCGACGGCCACGTCGCGGGGGACGAGGTGCTCAAGAACGTCGCCACGCTGATCTCCTCCAGTATCCGAGAGGTCGACGTGTGCGCGCGCTATGGCGGAGACGAGTTCGTCCTCGTCCTGCCGCACACTCCCTCGGAGAACGCGACCACGGTCGCAGATCGGGTCCGCGAGAAGCTCTCGAAGCTGCGCCAGACCTGGACTGGCGCAGCCCGCAACATCAGCCTCTCCGTCGGCGTCGCCTCGAGCGACGACGGCACCCTCGCCAATCCCGACGAGCTCCTCGAAGCCGCCGACCGCGCTCTCTACGAGGCGAAGCGGCAGGGCCGAGATCGCAGCGTGCTGGCGAAGCCTGGGATCTTGAAGCGCTGAATCGTGCGCGGCGGCGGCAAGTCGCCAGCAAAGCCAGCGCACCGGCACGGGGTCCCGCAAGCTCCTCGGGGAATCTCACGCCGAGAGCACGCCGGGCCAGTGCCGCATCCACGCCCGCCGCTTCGCGAGGCCTTGCCAGACGGGGTCGTCTCGCTTCATCTGAACGGACCCGGCTATCAGCGATTCGATCCGTGCCTCGAAGGCGCGCGTGAGCTCAGCGTCGTCCACGACCAGCAGCAATTCGCTCTCCCAGTACGATGCGGTGACGTCCAGGTTCGCGCTGCCCACCGCGCAACGGCGGCCGTCGACGCTCAACGCCTTGGCATGTACGTGAGGGTGCACGATGCCGAGGCCGCCTGCCCAGCCAGGGTGGTCTCGCTGGGCGAAGAGGAAAGCCTCGCCGCCAGCGGCGACGACGGGGTCCATCCTCGAGTGCACCAGTTCCGTCGCGACGGAGCGTGCAGCCGCCCACGGTCCGCCGAACGCCCGAGCGTCGTGCGTGGGCGTCAGGTGACCGATCAGCGCGCGCACCCGGACGCCACGCCCGAGCGCACGGAGGAGCGCGTGCTGGAGCTCGAGAGCGAGGGGGAATCCATTGACCGCGTAGACGTGGGACTTCGCGGTCTCGATCAGCTCGAGGTACGCCTCGAGCGTGCGTGCGTCGCGAAGGCCGCGATGCACGACGAAGCGGGCCGATGACCCGCCAGCGGGGGGCGGCGAGACGATCTCGAACGGTTGCCCTCCCGCCTCCGTCCACGCATCGAGGAACGAGGACGAAGCGAGGGCGACGACGGGGCCCTCGAGGCGAGCGCCGGCATCGAGCCACGGCACCTCGCGCCACAAGGACTCGGGCCTGAGCTCGACCTCGTCGAAGGCGGTGTAGTACTCGTGGGACAGATTGCGGCCGCCGACGAGCGCGAGACGACCGTCGGCGATCACGACCTTCCGATGATCGCGCTGCTTCAGATCCAGGATCGACGGAAGCTCGGTGATGGGGCGCGAGACGCGCACTTCCACGCCCGGACGCGCCGCGAGGCGCTCGAAGAGCGGGTTTCGAGTTCCGAAGGAGCCGTGGAGGCCGTGCAGGGAATCGACGAGCACCCGCACGTTCACGCCGCGGGCCCCCGCCGCCGCGAGCGCCGCTTCGACGGGCCTTCCGACGTCGTCGTCCAGGCCCATGTAGACCTGAACGTTCAGTGTCTTCATGCTCTGCCCGATCGCTTCGAGAAGCCAGCCGCGCGCGGTCCGGTTGTCCAGCTCCAGCTCGATGCGATTGCCGTCGGTCGCGCCGACCTTCAATTCGGAGGCCCATAGGGGTTGTGCTCCTATCGACGCGACGGCCTTTTCCAGTGCGCCGGGGTCGCGCTGCAGCTCCTGGACGCTGAGCGCGGCAAACCGGCTCACGATGGGTTGCGCGGGCCCCCGGTGAACGATGGCGACAACCGGAAACCCGTCCTTCCCCAGCCTCGAAGCGACGCGGCCGAGGCGCACCGGATCGAGTGCGTCCGAAATGTCGAGCGCCTCCCCTTCGTCGAGGATGGCTCTCGCATCCGCCACTCGCGGCGAGAGACCCACGGCGCGAAGGCGCTGCCGGATCGACCGACAGCTGCGACTCGGGCGCAACCTCACGGCGAGGAGCTCGAGGTCCAACGGCGCCGCTATCGCGCTCAGAGGGAGCAAGAAGGCTTCGGGCACCTCCGCGTCGAAAAGGACGAGCGGACGCTTGCCCCGGCGAATCACGGCGACTCGCTGTTCGATCGCAGCGGTGGGATCCAGCGGCGCCGTTCCACGGATGCGGTAAACGCCGAGAGAGGCGACCTCGAGACCGGCTGGAAGCTCCACCTCACCGGCGCGAGTCGTGAGGGTGGCGACGACGTGTCCTGCGGAAACGACCGCGAGCGCCTGGTCAGGGATGGGCGCGAGATCCCCTACTGCCGCGACGTTGTCCACGCGCATGCGCAGGGGGCCACCCTGGTCGACCAGGTCAGCGACATCCAGCGCGCGCTCACCGAACGGGCGGGACGGAGCCAGAAATGGGACGAGGAGAACAGGCGCAGTCCAGAGGCCCCCGAGCAAGAGCGCCGTCGGAATCCGCGCGAAGACGAGCAGGTCGATCCGCCGATGACGGGTCCATTCGTCGAGCCATTGCCGCATCGACGGAGCGTCGAGCGGGCTCGAGGCCTCCACTTTAGCTTCGATGCCGGACACTTCGGCCGCCAGAGCGTCGGGCGAGAGTGACGACGGCGAGAGCAGCGCGACGTGCATCGATGGATCGGCGTGGTCGCGGAGAAAGGCGCCCATCGCCGCGCGCGACCCCTCGTCCATCACGACGCAACCGATGTCTTCGATCGGACCGGATGCCGGCCCCTCCGCCGCCCAAAGGACTGCGAGCCCTGGACATTTGCGTCGCAGCGACACGACGGACGCGCTGCTCAGCGAGCGCGAGCCGAACACGAACAGGTCGCTGTCTTCCGCGGCGCAGAGCGCGGCGAGCGCGTCGCTTCCGAGCACGGGCGCGAGCTGCAGGTCGATGCTCGGCGCGATTCCCTGGGCCACGCTGCGCACGACCGCGAGCGAACCTTCGTCCCGCTCGTCTTGCCCGTGAGAGGCGTGTGAGTCGAAGAACCACGAGAAATGCTTCACTGGCAGCGTCGCGATGATCAGGAGGCGTTCGAGGCGCGGCGCCACGCGGCGGATGAGCGCAGTCGCCGGGCCCGCCGGTGTCCCTGGCTCGAGCAAGAGCAGCGCGCGCCGATAGTTCACGTCACGTCCTTCGGGACGCCGAGAGTCGTGCGGCGGAAGACTCGAGTGGAAGGATCGAGGACGTGCGCATCGATGGACGTGATGCGTCCGTCGTCGTCGAGCTCGTACGAATTGAAGCCGGCCCGCACACGGTCGTCGGGGTGGTCGAGCGCAGCGGCACTGGCGCAGACGACGTCGAGCGCCCCCGACGCCGTGACCAGGCGGGTGTGCCGCCGGACATGGAGGTGTCCGTAGAGGACGAGCCCGCGCGCGAGCGGCGAGAGCGCGCGGCGGAACGCCCTGGCGTCGACCAGCCCGCCGCGAAGCTGTTCGAGCCGGAAGCGCGAATCGAACGGACTGTGATGAATGAGCACCACGGGCGTGCGGCGTGCGACCTCCGGATGCTGGAGGACCCGCGCGAGAGCCGCGAGCTGGTCGTGTCCGACATGACCTGCAGACACGAAGGGAGGTCTCGGGACCGCGCTCGTCAGGCCGATGAGCGCTGCCGGGCCGCGCAGCTTCACGCTCGGGAACCGTCCCGCCGCCAGATCGAGCGACAGCTCGGGAAGATCGCTCCGCGAGAACGCGGCGAAGTGATGCGGGAAGCGGCGCTCTCGCAGGGTCGCCGGCAGGTAGATGTCGTGGTTGCCCGGTACCACGGTGACCTCCTTCGTCCGACCGACGTCGCCGAGTAGCCGGCAGGCCTCCTCGTACTCACCCTCGAGCGAGAGGTTGGTGATGTCCCCGGTGACGACCAGGTGATCGCCTCGCGCCGCAGCCCCTTCCAGCACGGACAGCAGGTAGTCCCGTCGGTACACGCGGGCGCGTTTCATGAGCAGGTTCGCGTACCCCGTCACCCGCTTGTCGAGGAGGATACGCCGCAGCTCGACACCAAGCGGCGCGAGAACATGGAGATCCGAGACGTGGGATATTCTCAAGCAGCCCCACCGTATCTTTTCATTCAGAAAAGGCCCTGCGGCGAGACGAAACTTCAGGAAATTCTCCGGCTCGTTCTCTCTCACCCAAATTAGGGACCACTCTGCCCCCTCCGAAGGACGCTTCGATGCCGCTCAACCTCGCGACCGAGCTCCCACCCTTCCGCGCCCTCGCGGTCGGGCTTGCCGGCGGCCTGCTCCTTTCCGCCGTCACTCGAGACGCGCTCGCCCTCGACTGGAAGGGCTACACGTGGAACGTCACCTCGGGCGGCATGGCGGGGGTCGCCAAGGGGAGCCCGAGCAACGTCTCGGTCGATTCCGATGGGTACCTGCATCTGAAGATCACGAACACGAGTGGGACGTGGACGGCCTCGGAGCTCTTCACGACGGAGAAGCTCGGCTTCGGCACCTATCAGTGGCAAGTCGACGGGCCGATCGATCGGCTGGATCAGAACGTGGTGCTCGGGCTCTTTCCCTACGGACCCGCGGCGGGCATCGGCGCCGACGGCACCAACGAGATCGACATCGAGTACTCGTTCTGGGGCCATGCCGGCGGCGACAACGGGGACTGGACCGACTATCCGGCATCAGGCAAGACCGTCGGTGAGCTCAGCTACAAGTTCTCGCTCGCTGGCGGCACGCTCTCCACGTCGCGGTTCATCTGGTCGAAGGAAAGCATCCAGGACTTCCTGATGACGGGGCTCGAGCCGGTCGGCGCGACCGCAGGGCTCCTCAAGACGTGGACTTACTCGCCGACGAATCCCACGACGAACATCCCGCAGCAGGCGCTGCCGCTCGGCATCAATCTGTGGTGCTTCCAGGCGCCACCATCCGACGGAAAGGACGTCGAGCTCGTGATCCGCGACTTTCAATTCGTCGCCGAGGGTGCGGTCGCGCCCGGAGCCGGTGGGGCGACGGGAAGCGGAGGAACGGCGAACAGCAGCGGGGGACGCGCGAGCGGCAACGGCGGGACGACGAATGCCGGCGGCGCGATGAACAGCGGCGGAACCCCGACCAGCAACGGCGGAACCCCGACCAGCAGCGGCGGTGCGACGAACAGCGGCGGCTACCCGACGAACACCGGCGGGGCAGCAGCGGCCAGCGGCGGAGCAACGACGGCCAACGGCGGCACCTCGATTGCAAGCGGCGGCACCTCGACGGCAAGCGGCGGCACCTCGACGGCGAACGGCGGCGCCCTGCAATCCGAAGGGGGAAACTCCGTCGCCGGCAGCGCCAATGAAGCTACGGCCAACGACGGCTCCGCGGCTGGGTGCGGCTGCCGACTTCCACCGTCGCAACCGGCCGACGGCCGGGCCCTGCTCTGGCTCGCGCCGCTCGTGCTCCTCCGACGCCGTCGCGCTCGCCTCGCGCCGTCCTGACGCTCACCCGCGCCGTCGGCTCGTCCCTGGGGAAGCGCCGGATGGGCCACGGCCGCGCGACGAGCAGGAGCGCGAAGAGCATGTTCAATCGCCGAACCGAGAACGACGCCCGCGAAGTAGGCAG
>CAYUAW010000042.1:15415-21923 GCA_964442485.1 uncultured Polyangiaceae bacterium | reverse complement strand
CCGTTGTCGACGAGCGCCGCGATCTCGACGAACGCGATGCTCGGTCGGACACCGTAGAGCCCGGTCACCCGCTGGAGCAGTTCTTCATTGAAGAACGCTCGCGCGGCGTCCTCCGACTGCCACACGTACACGTTGACCGCTTCGCGAGCCTCGGAGTTCACGGTGAACACCTTGCTCCGGAGCTGCGGCATGCCCTCGAAGCGGGGACGTGCGCCGTCTGCGATCTTGCGAAGCTTTACCGCGTCGAACTCGCTGCCGTACTTGAACGTGACGAATACTCCGATCATGAGCTCCACCTCTCTGGTCGGAGACGATCGCACGCCGCTGTGTCCGCATCAAGACTCCGCACCGCGTCCGTGTGCTGGGTCGAGCGTGCGCGCCTTCACCCGCCATCTCTTCCCCCGCCGTCTGCCACGCTTCCGTCGACGTAGCCCCACGCCTGTGCCGCACCGCACGTCGAGCTCGCGTAGTAGTGACCGTCCCAGTCGAACCGCGTGCCCGTGCCGACTGCGTCGATGCGGGCGGGGATGCCGGGGCACGGGGTCATCCGATCCCGAACAGGCACACTGAGACCCGCATGCACGCGGTTCAGCAGAAAGCGTGCCCGCAGCGAAACAGGCCGATTCCCGTCCGATTCACGAGGCCGGCACAGGGTGACACACGCCGCCGTCACAGGCCGCCGTGGAACCGTCCGAACGCGCGGGCGAGCCCCACCGATGCGAGCGCGAAGCCAGCGCCGAGGATGAGCACGTGCTGAGTCTTGCGCAGCTCGAACGTGCCGACGCGGCACACGAGCAGGTAGCCGATGAGTAGATTGAAGCATCCCCACAGCACGTTGACGGACGACGACGACAGGCCCTCTCCCGGCGGCGACGCGAAGGGGCTCTGGAACGGATGCCCCGAGATGCCGTTGCCGAGATGCGGGAGCGCGTTCGCGAGAAACACGCCGCCGAAGAAGTAGGCCAGGTAGTGGTACCAACGCATTCGCAGCTCTCATTCTCGGGTCAATCCGGCAGCCGGATGTTCACGTCGCCCACTAGCTTGCCATGCCCGGTAGCCAGATGGGCATAAAGCCGCACATCAGAGCACCGTGACCTGGCTCGCTGCATACGGCGTCTTGCCGTCGGCCTTGGTGGCGACGCTGCCGACGGCCAGGTGCAGGCTGAAGTCGCCGGCGACCACCTCCTTCGTGCTCGAGAGATCCGTGCCGAGGAGGGCGGTGGTGGAGGCGCCGGTCTTGTCGAGGTTCGCGAGCAGGGCGACCGGAATGGTTCCGGTCCGCGCCGAAGCGCGGAACTGGCAGCTCACGAACGAGCTCGAAACGGCCGTCGCGCCGATCGACGTGGTGGTTCGAATGTTGAACGCGAGCATTCCCGCCGACGATCCAGTCCAGTCGAAGACGAGGTCCTTGCTGGTGTCGAGCGAGAACGCGCCGCCCGGAAGCGTGGGTGACGTCACCGTGACCGGCGTCGGTGCGACGACGTTCGCGCTGAACGCCGGCACGTCGCGCCCGGACGCGGCGAACATGATGGTATCGCCGCCCGTGAAGAGGGCGTGATCTACTGGCACCGAGACGGCGTACTGCATCGCCCCCGCGTCGTAGTCGAGCGAGAACGCCGGCGTGGTGCCGCCGATGGTGACGGTACCCGCGCTCACCGGCGCTCCGGGTGGAGGCGACTGATCGCCCCCGTTCGTGAAGTCGCAGAGCACGACCGCGCACGTGCCCACGACGTTGCGCCGGCAACCCTTGCCAGACGAGCCACCAGGGCCGTCGTTGAAGCCCGCGTTCACGGAGTTCGCGAACACCGTCGCGACGTCGGTCGCACGTGAGGCCAGCACGACGTAGCCGGACTTCGACGGCAAGCCGGCGTCGCTGGTGCCAGAATCGCCTGCGTCGACGCGGCCACCTTCCACGGGCCCCGCGTCGCCTTCCGCGTCCGGTCGATCCGCATCTCGTGCACCCGATCCGCCGGACGTTCCCCTTCCGCCACCCCCGTCCGATAGCCCGGCGCGCCCGCCGGCTCCGGGAGGCGCGGCCTCGGCGTGCTCGCCTCCGGAGCCGCCGTCCGGAGCATGAGTAGCGGCACTGTCGCTGCTGCAACCGATGAACGAGAGGCCACTGAAGAACAACGCACCGAGGCTCAGAAGACGCATCGAGGCAGTCTATCGCAGCCGGCTTCTCTGGACCCAGCGCACACCTGGGTCGACCAAAACCTGGGTAGTCGTTACAGAGTTCAGCTCTCTGCCCGAGCAGAGCCGACCCAGGCGAGCTCTGGGACTAGGCACGCTTCATTCCAAGCGCCGTCACCAGGAACGCGCGCTCCCCGATGGACCATCGCCAGGGCGGCCGGCGCTCGAGCTTCGAGATGGCCTGCGGGTGACGCCGCGCCAGCGCTTGCTCGATCGCGTACGGGTTCGTCCCGTGGAAGTAGTTGTGCGTCGCGATGAGCTCGTCGCGAAGCTTCGGCAGGGCGAGCTCGGGGCACGTACGAAGCGTGGGAGCCGTGTCCGACGAGACGAGATCCGCGATGAGCAGCGCGACCCCACCGGCGAGAGTGCGTTCGATCAGCATGTCGAGGTGCTGGTCTCGCACGACCACGGCTCGCTCCTTTGCGGCCACGTCGCTCGGTGCGGTGCGAGCGACGGAGTCGATGAGCTGGCTGAGCACGCACGTCGATACCACCACGTCGGACGGCGGCAGCCGCTCGGCGAGGTTCCGTCCGATGCCGTCGCGCACCAGAGACGCGAACGCGTTCGTGTCGAGCGCATCACCGGAAAGCGCGTGACCGAGGCCGGAGAAGTCGATTCCGCCATGCAGACGGAGGCGTTCGTTCGAGCACAAGCCTTGCCGTCGGACGCCCGAATCCATTGCCTCCCCGTCGAGATCGACGAGGTGCACCTCCGCGAAGGCAGCAGCGAGCTCACCGAGCTCGAGGTCGTTGCAATTGCCCGCGCCAAACACGACGAGCCGGCCCCCCATGCCGGCTCGCAGGATTTCTCGGGTCACGCGCAGCCGATGAGGCCGCATCGCGTCCCACAGGGGGCTCGTGCTCGCGTTGCGATCGCGCTGCACGCGGAAGATGCGGCTTTCCCACGTGCGGGGGTCCTGCTCGCTCATCGCCGTTCCAGGGTATAGCTCGAGGGGCTCGTCCTGGTGACCAGGAGCCCTCCGGACTTCGGGGTCTCGAGGCCTTGCCGTCGAGAGCGGGTTCCAGGAACTTTCCGTCTTCCGCGGTGTCAGAGGCCTGAATGGCACCCAGCCCAGCTGCCCCGACCCGGAGCCACCCGGAAGCGGCCGTCCCGGATCTGCTGCACGCGACGCCGATGACGCGCGTCGACATGGACGCGACCCGACTCGCCCTCACGCTCGCGTTCGCGAGCGGCGTTTCCGGGGGTCTGTTCACCGAGGCGCTCGACCGCGCTCGCGTCGCCCCCTCCACCTGGCAGCCGGAGTCCTTCGCGGCGGATCTGTTCCTGTCGCACTTCGTCAGCGCCTGCTTCAAGGTCCGTGCGGCAGGGACGCACCCGCTTGCGTCGGCGACTCACCTGGTGAGGGTGCTCTCGAGTCCCCCTTCCGACCTGCGCTCGGTCGAGTTCCGGCGGGGTATCCTCGGTGAGGCGTCGAACCGGCCGGAGCTGCGCGCGGCGCTCGAGAAGCTCTACGCGCTCCTGAACCGCTTCAGGATCCTCCTCGAAGGAGCACGCGGCGCCGGCTGGGACGTCAACCGGCGCCAGCTCGATATCCTCCAGGCAGGTCGCGAGGTCATCGAGTGCATGGCGCAGGACTTCGCGAGCGCGCGCTCGGGCCTCTCGCGGCTCACGGTGTTCGGCGAGCGCGTCATGGGCGGAGAGCCCTACCGCTCCCTCTGCGATCTCCTCCGGTACGACGAGGACCTCGCCACCCTGGATCTGAAGGTGGGCGTGGGCGCGGACGGGCGCATCCGCGGGTTTCGTATCGTCGCCGTGGAAACGAACGAGGCGAACCCCTTCGTCACGTCGACCTGGCGGCGATGGCTCGCGAAGCTCGAGCTCTTCGTTCGCGGGTTCCATTTCGGCGACGGCGAGGTCATGGCGCGACTGATCGACGCGGTCTTCGACGGCATGCACGAGGATTTCGTCCCCTTCGTGCAGCTCCTTGGCGACGTGGAGTTCTACCTGGGCGCGCTCGGGTTCGCCGACGTTGCACGGGCCGCGGGCCTTCGCGTGTGTCTGCCCGAGCTCGTGAAGCCGACGGAGCCGCTCCGCCTCGAAGGCCTCTTCAACCCGCTGCTGCTCAGCATGGGCACCCGGGTGGTACCCTGCGACCTCGCGCTCGAGCGCCACGACACGACGACACTCATCACCGGGCCGAACTCCGGCGGAAAGACGCGCCTGCTGCAGTCGCTCGGGCTCACGCAGATCCTCGCCCAGGCCGGGCTCTTCATTCCAGCGCGCGCCGGCGCAGTGGCTCCCTGCCCTGCCCTCGTCGTTTCACTCATCCAGGAGACGAAGGCAGACCAGGCCGAGGGCCGTCTCGGCGTGGAGCTCGTTCGCATTCGGGCGCTGTTCGAGCGGCTGCCGAAGGGAGCCATGGTCATCCTCGACGAGCTCTGCTCGGGGACGAATCCCTCGGAGGGCGAGGAGATCTTCGAGCTCGTCGTCCGCATGCTCACGAAGCTCACGCCCCAGGTGTTCATCACGACGCACTTCCTGGCGTTTGCGGGCACGCTGGAGAAGGAGCGACGCATCGCCGAGCTCAGCTTCCTGCAGGTCGAGCTCGGTGCGAATCACGAACCGACGTATCAGTTCGTCCCTGGAGTCGCGAGGACGTCGCTCGCGGGTCATGCCGCCGCGCGGCTCGGGGTCACCGCCGACCAGCTGATGGCGCTCATCGAGAACAACCTGTCCAAGCCCGACCCGGCCGCTCGCGTCGGAAGCTGAGCCGGCATGGGAACCTTCCTCACGAACCCCAGGATGAACCGCGCGCTCTCGGACCGGGTGCGAGCGAGCATCCGGCGAGGAAGATCGCGCGGCGCTCGAGTCGACCGGCGGCTGACGGCCGCGTTCCGGGTGGTGGCTCTCGTCGGCATCGCGCTTGCCCTGATCTCGCTCTCCGTCTTGCGAAAGCGCGCCGACGACGAGCTCGAGCAGGCACGCAAGTCGCTCCTCGATACCGTGAGCCAGAAGCGCGCGCAGCTCTCGGGCGACGATCTGCTCACTGTCGACCGCGTGGTCAACGTCCTGCTCCGGGCCCCTGGCCCTTACGAAGGCGATCGGCTCGCCAACGACGTGCGAGGCTCGGAGGCCTTCTCCGCACTCCTCGAGCGGCCCATCCTCTACGTGCGGGGACCGATTGAGGCCTTCAAGGGCGAAGACGAGCTCCGACGCGCGACGCTCCTCTCCTATCCCGATGCGTTCGTCCGCTGTCTCGTCGATCCGCCGCGAGCGCGCACCGAGAAGGCGCTGCTCGAGCGCGTGCGGGGCAGCTCCGAGCATCCGGCTCCGTCAGCCCAGGTCCACCGGCTTTACGATCTGCTGTCGGGCTTCCCGCTGCTGCAATCCGCATGGAAGACGCGGGTGAAGGACGTGTCGCGCGTGCGCGATCTCTCGCCGCTCGAGCGCGAGCTCCGCGCTGCGAAGCTCGACGAGACGATCGCGGCGGCCCGGGCGCGCCTCGTGCTCTTCGTACTCGATGAGCCCGGAGTCTCCGGCGGTCCGACCGAACTCGACGGAGAGCGCGCTCACGACGTCCGCGTCACCCTGTTCGACCTCGAGCAACGAACCGCGTTGCTTCGCCTGCGCCGTCATGTCGATCCCGGCACGTTCTCCGATCGTGGCCGCGCCGGCCACGCGTCCGGCCTCGACGCCTGCGCGCTATCCCTCGACGTCCGCGAGGCAGTCGCGAAGGGCGACGCGCTGACGGTCGCGACGCCCGCTCGCTGAACATCCACGCTCACACGGAGCCGCTGGCCGGGTGAAGCTCAGTGAGTGACGGGCGCGTCTTGCCCCACGCGCGCAGCCGCAACCCGAGCCCGAGCAGCGTCACGCCGAAGACGACCGCGTACGCTCCGATCCACAGCACGACAGCGAGCACCCCGGGGCCCGGAAAGAGCATGAGCACCACGCCGAGCGCGGCCGACAGCACGCCGCTCAATGCGAGCAGCCACTCGCCGCTAATCATCTTCCGGAGGCGAATGGCGGCGGCGACCTCGAAGACGCCCGTGACGAATGCCCACGCGGCGATCACGTACAGCAACGAGAGGGCCGTGAGCCCGGGCGAGACGAGGGTCACGAGACCAGCGATGACCCCGATGACCCCCTCGACCACGAACATCCAGCGAGGCTGGCCGTCGCCGCGACGTCGAAATGCGCCCATGAACGCGAAGGCGCCGTCGACCAGGGCGTACGCCCCGAACCACAGCACCAGCGCCGCCAGAGAAATCCCGGGCACGACGAACGTGAATACGCCGAACAGGACGGCAAGAACGCCGCGTACGACGAATGCGCCCCAGTTACGGACCAGCACCTC
>CAYUAW010000042.1:13137-15315 GCA_964442485.1 uncultured Polyangiaceae bacterium | reverse complement strand
AAAGCTCCTTCAACGAATCGAAGAGGTACGCATGACCACGCAGCGTTCGACTCTCTCGACCGGCGATATCGAGCGGCTTCGCCGCGCGCTGGTCCACAAACGGGATGCCCTGGTGGCCGCCCAGCAGGCGAGCCGCCCCCAGCAGCTCGCGCTCGGCGAGCTCGAGAGCGAAGAGGGCGACGCCGCCGAGCAGATCATCGAGCAGGACGGCGCCTTGCAGCTCGCGGCGTTCGACGCGGCGCTGTTCTCGGAGGTGGAGCACGCCCTCGCGAAGATCGAGGCCGGCAAATACGGCGTCAGCGAGGAAAGCGGCGCGCCGATCCCGCTCGAGCGGCTGGAGGCGTTGCCCTGGGCGCGCCGAACATTGGAGGAAGAAGAACGCAAGCGTTGAGGTAAGCTCGCCGCAATCGTGGAGCATCCATGGACGGCGGCGAGCGAAAACCGGCGCTGAGCGCTGGAACGAGCGTCCGTGTACGCGGCCTCGTCGTTCGCTTCGGGGCTGTCGTGGCGCTGGAGCACGTGGACCTCGAGGTTCGCGAGGGCGAGCTCTTCATGCTGCTCGGGCCGAGCGGCTGCGGGAAGACCACGCTGCTCCGCACCATCGCCGGGTTCCACATGCCGACGTCGGGCTCCATCTCCTTCGGCGAGAAGGACGTCACGCGCCTGCCCGCGCACGAACGGGGCGCGGCGATGGTGTTCCAGAGCTTCGCGCTGTGGCCGCACCTCAGCGTCGAGGAGAACGTCGCGTTCGGGCTGCGAGAGCGGCGCGTACCGCGGCGCGAGCTCCGCGCCTCCGTCGAGGCCGCCCTCGCCTCGACCAAGCTCGCCGGCTTCGGGCATCGCGCCATCGACGAGCTCTCCGGCGGAGAGCAACAACGAGTCGCGCTGGCGCGAGCGCTCGTCGTGCGACCGCGGTGCTTGCTACTCGACGAGCCGCTGTCGAACCTCGACGCCAATCTTCGCCAGACGATGCGCGACGAGATCCGACGCATCTGCAAGGAGTCCGGCCTGACCGCGATCTACGTCACGCACGATCAGAAGGAAGCGATGGCGGTCGCGGATCGCATGGCGATCGTGCAGGCGGGACGGATCCTCCAGGTCGGCGAGCCACAGGAGATCTATCGCCGACCCCGCTCTCGCGCCGTTGCCGCGTTCGTCGGCGCGACGAACCTGATGCTCGGACGCGTGCTCGACGTTCGCGGCGACGACGTCCTGGTCGAGGCGGCTTCAGGGCACTGGGTGGCGCACCGAGCGGAAGCGGACGGCTTCGCGAAGGGAGACCGCGTCTGGGTGTCGGTGCGCCCGGAGAGCTTCCGGTCGCGTGTCGACGAGCAGCGGCCGAACCTCGTCCGCGGGCGGCGCGAGCGAACGGTGTTCCTCGGCGAGCTGACGGAGCACCGGATTGCCGCCGGGACCGGGTCGCTGATCGTGTACGAGCTCAACGGAGCCCCCGCGCACGGCGCGGGTGACGAGGTCGCGTACCAGGTCGACCCCGCTGATGTGGTGTTGCTCCGGGCGGACGAGGAGCACGACGGGTGAAACGTCGGCTCGTCCCGCTCGTGCTGCTGGTCGCGATCCTGGGGTTGCCGTTCCTGGCGCGGCCGTCGCAGCCGGTGGGCGGTCCTGCTCGTGAGACGCTGGTCATCATGAGCCCCCACGACGCCGCGATCCGGTGGGAGTTCACGAACGCGTTCGTCGCAAGGATGGCGAAGGCGGGGCGCTCGGTGGAGCTCGACTGGCGGACGCCAGGCGGCGGGGGCGAGATCACGCGCATCCTCGACTCGAGCTACGCCGCAGCGTTCGAGGCCTACTGGACGGGGCAAGGCCGGCGCTGGTCCGCCAAGATCGCGGCGAGGTTCGCGACGCCGTGTCAAATAGAAAAAGGCTGCGACGCGGAAGTCGAGGAAGCGCGCCGCGAGTTCCTGCGCTCGAACGTGAGCTCCGGCGCCGATCTGCTGTTCGGCGGCGGCAGCGTGGACGCCGATCTCAATGCCGACGCGGGACGCCTGGTCGATTCCGGCGTCGTGAAGAACCACCCGGAGCTCTTCCCCGAGGGTTCGGAGACCGTGGGCGGGGAAGCGTACTGGGACCCGGCAGGGCGCTGGGTCGGCGTGAGCCTGTCGGGCTTCGGCATCTGCTTCAATCGCGACGCGCTCCTCCGGCTGGGCGTCGCGAAGC
>CAYUAW010000042.1:6496-13037 GCA_964442485.1 uncultured Polyangiaceae bacterium | reverse complement strand
CTCACCGCGAACGCCCGCTACTTCAGCGACTCGGCGGCCAACGTACCGGTCGACGTGGCCCTCGGGAACGCCGCCGCCGGGATGTGCATCGACTCCTACGGCGGCCTGCAGAGTGAAGTCACCTCCGCCGCGGGAGACAGCCGGCGCATGGGGTTCGTGCTTCCGAACACCGGAACGTCGCTGGGGGCCGACACGATCGGCCTCCTGCGCGGCGCGGCGCATCGTTCGCTCGCCGTGGAGTTCATCGAGTTCGTGCTCTCTCCCGAGGGCCAGAAGCTGTGGAGCTTCCGCCGTGGCACGCCGGGCGGCCCAGAGCGCCATGCGCTGCATCGCCTGCCGGTGCTGAAGAGCCTCTACGCCCCGGCCTACGACGCCTATCGCAGCGACCCGGCCACGAACCCCTACAGCCCCGACCGGAGCTTCGTCTATCACAAGGAGTGGACGCACCGGATCTACCGCGACATCGCGTTCGTCATCCGGGTGATGTGCGTCGACCCCGCGCCGGAGTTGCAGGATGCCTACGGGACGCTCGCGGCGCACGGCTTCCCCAGGGATGCCACCGCCGCCTTCGAGGACGTCTCCGCCGTCGACTACGCCACCGTGACGAAGCGCATCGACGGCGTGCTGCGTTCCGGCAACGCCGTCGCACAGATGGACCTGACGACCGAGCTCGTCCGGCACTTCCAGGCGCAGTATCGACGCGCAGCCGCCCTCGCAACTTCGGTCCGTGAAGCACACTGAGATGCAGCGCCGGCGGTTCTTGCAGCCCGTGCCGCTCCTGCTCGTCGCGGTCCTCGTCATCGTGATGTTCTGGCCGCTCGTCGAGGGCGTACGTGGGGCGTTCTTCGGCGCCGGCGACACCCCCACGTTCGGGTACGTGCTGCGCGTCTTCCGGAACCCCATCTACGTGGAGGGCCTGGAGAACGCCCTGCTCGTCGCCGTGCTCAGCACGGCTGTCGGAGCCGTTCTCGGGGTTGCGTCCGCATTGCTCGTCGATCGCTTCGACTTCCCCGCGAAGCGCGTCCTGTCCGCGCTGGTACCGCTCCCGTTGATCGTGCCCCCCTTCGTCGGGGCCATCGGAGTGAAGCAGTTGCTCGGCCAGAGCGGCGCGCTGAACGCGCTGCTCGTCGACCTCCACCTGCTTTCCGGATCCCAACCGGTGGACTGGCTTCGCCGCGGGCGCCTCACGGCGGTCGTCGTCCTGACTGCTCTCCACCTGTACCCCATCGTCTACTTCTACGTGGCGGCGGCCCTGACCAATCTGAACGCGGAGATGGAGGAAGCCGCGCACAATCTCGGGTGCGTCGGCCTCCGCGCGCTGCGAAAGATCACGCTGCCGCTGATCCTGCCGAGCCTGTTCGCGGCCTGCGCCATCGCCTTCATCGGGGCGCTCACCGAGTTCGGCGTCCCCCTGGTGTGCGACTATCCGCGGATCACGTCCGTCCAGATCTTCTATGGCCTGAAGGACATGGACCGGAACCCCTCGGCCCACGTCCTGGTCATGGTGGTGCTCTTCGGGAGCATCGTGCTGTACGGCGCGGCGCGCGCTCTCTTCCGTCGGCGGAGCTCAGCGACGTCGCAGAAGGGAACGCGCCGGTGTCGGCCGCGCCGCGGCAGCCCTGCGGTCACTGCGTCGTGCGTGGGCTTTCTCGGAAGCTTGATCGGGCTCTCGGCACTGCCGAACGTCGGGGTCGTGCTCGCGGCGTTCGGTCAGGACTGGTACGGCACCGTTCTCCCGTCGGGGGTCACGCTCGAACATTTTCGCGCAGCGCTCGGGCAGGAGATGGTCGTCTCCGCCATCGGCAACAGCCTGCGCTACGTGGTCCTGTCCACCCTGCTGGATCTCGTGCTCGGGACGACCATCGCCTGGTACGTGGCGCGTGCTCGGTCTCCCGTGACGCGGCTCCTGGACACCGCTGCCATGGTTCCGCTCGTCGTCCCGGGGCTCGTCATGGCCTTCGGCTATCTGGCGATCTCCCGCGATGGCCGTCCCCTCGCCTTCCTGAACCCGGTGCGCGATCCGACCCCCTTGTTGGTCATTGCGTACGCCGTGCGGCGCTTGCCCTTCGTCGTGCGTTCGGCCGTCGCCGGCATCGAGCAGCTCGACATCGCGCTCGAGGACGCCGCGGCGAGCCTCGGGGCCCGGCGCGCGCACGTCATCGCGCGCATCACGCTGCCACTCCTCGCGCCGCACCTGCTCTCCGCGACCATCTTCGTCTTCGCGCTCTCGATGCTCGAAGTCTCCGATTCGCTGATCCTCGCGCAAAAGCAGGCGACGTATCCCATCACCAAGGCCATCTACGAGCTGTTCCAGCTCCTCGGCGAAGGCCGGCAGATGGCCGCGGCGCTGGGCGTCTGGGCCATGCTCTTCCTCGCGACCGCGATCGTCCTCGCGCGCTCGCTGATGATCAAGAGGGTGGCTCAGGGCCAGGCGCAGAAGCTCTGAATCCTTGCCAGCGGAGGAAAGAAGGGGAAATCGCACCGCGCTGCCGGGCGTCGTGATCGTTTCGCCGCCCTCGCTCGTACTGGTGGGGTGCACCCGTCCCGCGCTACACCTGCGTCATCTGCATTCGTTCATGGATTTCGTTCTCTGGCGCTCACCGTCGCCCTCGGTGCGGCGGGCTGCTCGGGGAATTCCGGCGCGGCGGCGTCCCCGGGTGGCACGGGGGGTGCCGTCGGGCTGGCACCGGGCGCGGCGGGTGCAACGGCAGCTCCGGGCTCCACGATACCTTGCGATGTTGCAGCAATCGTCCAGGCAAAGTGCGCGGTGTGTCACGCCCCGCCGCTCAACTTCGGCGTCCCGATGCCGCTGCTGTCGGCGGATGATTTTCATGCTTCCGCAAAGAGCAACGCGAGCCGCACGGTGGCCAGCATGGCCGCTGAGCGCATCGCGAGCGACACGAAGCCCATGCCGCCTCCACCCAATGCACGGCTCGGCGCCAGCGAGATCGCGACGCTCACGGCCTGGCTGACGGCCGGGGCCCCTGCTGCGGGCGCGACGGGGTGCAGCATCACTCCGCCCGCTCCGGGTTCAACGCCGCTGCCGACGTCGACGCCGACGACCAGTCCGTCGAGCGGTCTCCCGGTGACGACACCGACAGCGACAACGAGCCCGACCGCGACAACCGCGCCGACGGGCACGACGGCCCTGCCGACCCCCACGACGGTCCCGACGACCACGGACCCCCCTCCCACCAATCCCGGCGAGACGATGACTTGCTACGACTTCACGTCACACGGCGCGTCGGCGGCGGGTGATACGACGCCGTACAGCATTCCCGTGGGCGAGAGCTACCACTGCTTCTACTTCGACGTGCCGTGGCCCGCATCCCAGGTCGCCGCGGGCTTCCGCTCGAAGCTCGACAACACGAAGGGCCTTCATCACTGGTTCCTGTACGCGATGCCGACCTCGCACCCGAACGGGACGAGCGAGAGCTGCCTGCCGCTCCACTTCGACGGCCCGGAGATGTTCGCCGGCTGGTCGCCGGGCGCGAAAGACATCACCATGCCGTCGGACGTCGGGGCCGAGATACCGAAGCCGATGACGACGCTCATGGTGGAGTGGCATTACCTCAACGCGACGAGTGCGCCGCTCACGGATCGGTCCTCGGTCAGTGTCTGCACGGTGCCCTCGGGCTCGCGGCCGAAGCTTGCGTCAATTGCCTGGGTCGGGACGGAGAATCTCTCCATTCCTCCGTCCACGCAGTCGACCGCGAGCGGCGTGTGCAAGCCCGGCCGCAAGGGCATGAATGCGACGGATCCCATCCAGCTCCTGTACGCGGCGCCCCACATGCACCAGTACGGCACGCACTTCAGCATCGCGATCACTCACACGGACGGCACCAGCACGATGGCGATGGACCAGCCTTTCGACGTCGGTAACCAGGCCATGGTCCCGACACCCTTCCAGGTGCTCGCAGGCGATACGTTGAAGACGACCTGCAGCTTCACGAACACGACCGCCGCGACCATCGGCTGGGGCGATCCGTTCACGGGTGGCGAGATGTGTTACGGCTTCGTCTTTCATTACCCGGCTCACGCGCTCGACAACGGGACGCGGAGTCTCCTCGGCGCGTCGAACTCGTGCCTGTAGTGGGATGGGTTCCGTGCTAGCTTTGTCGCGTGCCGCTACTGGGGCTCGCGCCGTCGAGCGATCCGGATGGCGCCGCGGACGATGACGCGGCGCTGCTCGCGCGGATGGCCCAGGCCGATCGACGCGCCCTCGGTACGCTGTACGATCGCTACGCGCCGATGCTGCTCGCCGCGGCCACGCGCATGCTCGGCTCGGCGCGAGAGGCGCAGGATCTGCTGCACGACGTTTTCCTCGAGGCGTGGGAGAGCGCGCGCCAGTACGACGCGGCACGCGGGACGGTGCGAGCCTGGCTGTTCGTACGGCTTCGCTCGCGCGCTCTCGACAGGCTCGGAAGGGCCGACCGCGCTCGTGAACACTCCATCGCCGACGAGGACGTCGCGCGTGAGCTCGACAAGCATGGGCTATCCCCCGGCGCCGTCGATTCCATCGCCATGAAGCAAGCATTCGAAAAGCTTCCGCCCGACGTGCGGCAAGCGCTGGAGCTGACGTACTTCGAGGGCCTCACGGCGCCCGAGCTCGCGGACCGAGCCGGCATCCCCGTCGGTACGGTCCGCTCGAGGCTCGCACGCGGCCTCGCGACGCTCGCTTCGCTGCTCGGGAAGGGAAAGGACGGACACGATGCCGATTGAGCCCGACTCCTCGATGTGGGAGCTCATCGCCAGCACGCTCGAGCCGGTCGCTCCGCCGCCCGAGGCGCGCCACCGTCTCTTCGAAGCGCTGGAGGGCGCGGGCCGATTCCTTCCCTTCTACGCGGAGCTCGGCCGGTACTTCGACCTGTCGCGCGACAGGGTGAAGGACCTGCTCTCGAAGATCGACGACCCCAAGGTGTGGACACGTGGCCTCGAGCCCATCCAGGGTTACCTGCATTTCGCGCCCGGCCCGCAGCTGACGGGGCTTCACGGCGGCCTGATTCGCATGAACAAGGGTGCGCAGTTCGCCCGGCACCGACACGTCGATCGCGAGGTCACGTTCGTCCTCGAGGGCATGCTCCGCGACGAACGCGGGGTTCGCTTCGGGCCCGGGCGGGCCATCGAGATGGCGCCCGGCAGCGAGCACGCCGTGTACGTCGAAGGGGAAGGCCCGACGCTCATCGCTCTTCTGAACGGGACCGTGGACATGCTCGGCTGAGCACCGGGGTGCGGTCCTCTTCTCGCTGGAGCCGAATCTTCCGATCGTTTCGGTGCGCTCGTTCGTACAGCGAGGAATGCGTGTTTCACCGTGGCTCCCGGGGCTCTCGTTCGCCTGTCTTTCCGTCGCGCTCGCGGGCTGCGGTAGCTCGAGCAAGACGTCGCAGGCGGCTGCTGCCGCTCCGAAGGCCGAATGCAGCGCGGACTGGGTTACCGAGTGCAAGCGACAGGGCTGCGACTCGACCGACCCGGCGTGGTCCGACTGCAAGATCAACGGCTGGGCGAGCTACGTCCCGGCGCCGCATTGCGATGCGAGCTCCGGCCAGGCCGGGGATGACCAGGCACTGTGCGCGCCGGCCACCGACGACGGCATCCAGCTGCACTTCGGGCCAGGCGACTACGACGATCCGACGGAAGTCGCCAAATACATGCTCGAGCCGGGCGGCGAGTCCTTCGACTGTACCTTCGACCAGACCCCGGACGTCGAGGGTCGCTATTTCGGTCAGTACGTCGAGCGAAGCCGCCCCGGCGCGCATCACGTCCAGCTGACGTACGCGGGCGATGCGACGGTGCAGGCGAAGACGTCGCGCACGTGCAACCTCGCCACGGACCTGATCGCCACCGCGGGGACGTTCATGGCCATCGCGCAGACCTCCGCGCTCGAGGTCCCCGATCTCACCATCCCGAAGCCGGCGGGCGCGGACGACGCCGGGGGACTCGACTTCGAGGGCAGCGCGAACCCCATGGCGCCCGCTCGCATGCTGCAGGTCCTGTCGCATTACCTGAACACGACGGACCAGCCCATCCTGAAGGAGGCCTGGTTCAATCTGTACTACCGCGATCCCTCCGAGGTCCGCTCCGCACTTTACACCATATCGCTCCTGGGCTCCGGGATCAGCGTGCCGCCACACTCCACGACGACGGTGCGTCGTTCCTGTTCGACCGACGTCGATCGCGACGTGAAGTACTTGCAGGGGCACAGCCACGTCGGCAACAAGCGCTTCTCGATCTGGCACGCCGCATCGGGCGCTGCCGAGGACCGGGTGTACGAGAGCTACGACCCGCTCGAGCCCGCGAACCTGGCCTTCAGCCCCCTGGTGATCAACCACGACCCCGATCCGACCAAGCAACTGGCCGGAGGTGCGAGCGGCTCGCTGCTCTTGCACGCGGGCGACTCGCTGGTGTGGGAGTGCGAATTCGACAATCAGACGGACAAGACCGTCGGTGACGGAGATCCGAACCCCGCCTTCTTCGGACAGATGTGTTACACGTACGGCGCCTTCGCCGTTCCCCTCGGCGAGACGGCCACGAACTGGGCGTG
>CAYUAW010000042.1:4649-6396 GCA_964442485.1 uncultured Polyangiaceae bacterium | reverse complement strand
GCTCGGGCGGCGTGGAGGCGAAGCGGACCTCAGCGGCAGGTAGCGAAGCCCTCGAGCAGGATGGACGTGCCGCAGGTCGGTGCGGCCTGCGGACAATCCGCGTTGCCGTGGCAGACGACGTTCTTGCCCGTCCCGGTGCACGTGGCGGCGCACGCGGTGCTGGTCACGCGGTTCGGACCGCCCCCGGTCGTCGTCGTCGTCTCGCAGCAGACCTGGTTCTGCATGCAGCTCCCGGGTCCGTTGCAGCCGATGGTCGGGCTGTTGGCCCCGCAGCTCGCCTGACACTGGTACCCGGTGACGAAGATGCCGGTGGCGCTCACGCCGCAGCAGGTGTTCCCGCTCGCACACTGTGACGTCGCATCGCAGTCGATGGTCACGGAGCCGGCGCCGCACGTCGCCGCGCAGTCGTACGTGGGGGTGCCTCCGCCGAGTGCAGGCGTGAAGCAGCAGATGTCACCCGTCGAGCAGGTCTGCGCGCCGCAGGTGACCCCGGTCCCGACGCACCCCGCGCCGAGGCATGCCACGCAGCGGTGCGTGGTGGTGTTGCACTCGGGTCGGCCCGCGACGCCCGTGCAGTCACTGCCCTTGAGGCACTGCACGCAGGAGCCGTTGCTCGTGTCGCAGACGGGACCCGCCGCCACGCCGGTGCAGTTCGCGCTGCCGAGGCATTGGACGCAGACTCCCGTCTGCGTGTTGCAGTGGCCCGTCGGCCCTGCGCAGGTGGCGTCGGACGTGCACTTGTTCACGCATGCGTGCGTGGTCGTGTTGCAGACCTGGCCGTTGCTGCAGTTTCCGTCGGTCAGGCACGCGACGCACGTTTCCGTCGCGGGGTTGCAGTGCGTACGACCAGCCGGCTGGCCCGTGCAGTTGGTGTCCGACGTGCACTGCACACAGGTGAACGAGTTCGTATCGCACGCTGGACGACCCGGACTCGTCGAACAGTTCGCGTTACCGAGGCAGGCGACGCAGGTACCGCTCGCGGTATCGCAGTAGCCGGTGGGCGGCGAACAGCTTCCGGAGTTGGTACAGCCGGGCGGGGCTCCGCCGCTTCCGCCTGCGCCGCCCGTCCCGCCGCTGCCGCCCGTCGCAGTGCCACCGCTGCCGGCCGTACCACCCGTGTTCTTCACGCCACCACTGCCGCCCGTCGCTGCTCCGCCGCTTCCGGCTGCGCCGCCGGACGCGGTCCCGCCGCTCCCGCCCGCCGCGCCGTCTTCACCGCCGTCGGTGGCTCCTGCGCCTGCCGCGCCATCGGGCACCGAGCCGTCGAGCATGCTGCCGCCGGCTCCGCCGCCGCTGCCACCCGCTGCCTGGGTGCCGCCGGAGCTGGTCATCCCGCCGGCGCCGGTCGTACCGCCGGTGCCTGTGTTTCCGCCAGCCGATGGCTTGCCGGCAGAGCCGCCGGCCCCGGTCGCGCCGCTGCCGCCCGACGAGAGACCGGCATCCGCGCCGCCGCTCCCCTTGCCTCCACCGCCCGAGTCGCTCGAGCCGCAGCCGATGACGGTGCAGCCGACCAGAACAGAACCCACGACCCCGAAGCGAGATGCGCGAAAAGCCGATTTCATCGAAGACACCCCTTGGCCCGCTCCTACCTGGAGGGGCTCGACATGACGCGTCTGCCGACGCGCTCCACCACTTCCATAATGGTCACCGGAGGCTCTCACTTCCATGCGAGAAATCCGATGACCGGCGAGGGCAAAATACGGCTTGCTGCTTTCCGACAGCGCCGCGCCGAACGCTTGTTCACACC
>CAYUAW010000042.1:0-4549 GCA_964442485.1 uncultured Polyangiaceae bacterium | reverse complement strand
CGGTTCCGGAAGCGCCACGTGAACGTCGGCCAGACGGTGGTATTGCGTCCCTCCGCATCCAGATACCAGGAGGCACACCCGGAGTTCCACACGGTGCCCTTCAGCCCCCGTTGCATCTCGGCAGAGAAGGCCGCCAGTGCGTCCGCGCGGACGTCCAGGGCACGAGCGCCCCGCTCGCGCAGGGCGCGGAGGGCCCCGAGCACGTACTCGAACTGCGACTCCAGCATGAAGACGATCGAGTTGTGACCGATGCCCGTGTTCGGGCCAGTGAGCAGGAACAGATTGGGAAATCCTGACACGGTGGTGCCGAGATACGCCGATGCGCCGTTCGCCCAGGTCTCTGCCATGGTGCGACCTTCCCTGCCGGTGATGGTCTCCATGATCGGGTGATTCGTCACGCGAAACCCGGTCGCGAGCACGATGGTGTCGAGCTCGTGGAACTTGCCGTCCTTCGTCAGGATGCCATTCTCCCGCACCTCGGCGATGCCGTCGGTCACGACCCTGACGTTCGGCTGGGTGAGCGCGGGATAGTAGTCGTTCGAGATGAGGATTCGCTTGCAGCCGATGGCGTAGGTCGGAGTGAGCTTCTCGCGCAGGACTGGGTCCTGCACCTGGGCGGCCAGGTGCATTGTCGCGAAGCGCTCGATGCCCTTCCGGATGGTGCTGTTCCCGTGCATGGCCAGCACGACGAGCTCGCGAGCGAGGTAGAGCCTGAGGCGGTCCACCTTCTGGGCCGCTGGCAAGAGCTTGAAGAGCAGCTTCCGTCGCTCGCTGACGGCCGAATCGATGCGCGGCACGATCCACGGCGCCGTGCGCTGGAACAGATGGAGCTCGCGCACCCGCGGCTGGATCGCGGGTACGATCTGGATGGCGGACGCGCCGGTGCCGATCACGCCGACACGCTCGCCCGCGAGATCGTGCTCGTGGTTCCAGGATGCGGAATGGAACACCGTGCCCTTGAAGCGCTCGATGCCGGGAATGTCGGGCATCGAAGGAGCGCTGAGCCCGCCGTGACCCGAGACAATGACGTCGGCCGTGAACGAGCCGTGGTTCGTCTCGATGCGCCAGAGCTGGGCGGCTCCGTCCCAGCGCGCCGCACGGAGCTCCGTGTGGAAGCGAATGAACGGGCGCACGCCGAAGCGGTCGGCGACGTTCCGTAGATACTCCCAGATCTCCTTCTGTGGCGCGTAGGAGCGCGACCACGTCGGGTTCTCGGCGAACGAGAAGCTGTAGACGTTCGATGCGACGTCACACTGGCACCCGGGATAGGTGTTGTCGCGCCACGTGCCGCCGACGTCCGGAGCGCGCTCGAGGATCGCGAAGTCCCGCTCACCCTCTTGAAGGAGTCGAACACCCATGCCGAGGCCCCCGAACCCGGCGCCGACGATCACGATCCTCCGGTGCTCCACCGGAGCTGCTGCGACGGCTGGTGCACGCCCCCTCCGGTGGCACGGATCCGGTGCCGCAGGCGAACCATCTGAGTCCAATGAAATCAACGGGGTATGCATTCCCTGGAGCCTTTTCTCGCGCTTCTCGATCGCGATGAGCAGTTGACCTACTCTGAGTAGCCTACTTAGAGTAGGCTTTCAAGGGACGATGGCGCTGGTCGAAGCAGAAGACTCCGATGGCCTGGCCGCTCTGGTGGCCGAGCACCCACGGGGACGTGTGCCTCGTGAGCTGCGGCGCCGTCACATCCTGTCGCTCGCGACCGAGCTCTTCGTGAGCCGCGGGTTCCTGAATACGTCAATGGACGAGCTCGCCCGTCGCGCCGGCGTATCCAAGCCCGTCATCTACGATCTCGTCGGATCGAAGGAGGCCCTCTTCCACGAGATCGTCGCAGCAGAAACGTCACGGCTCACCAAACTCATCGAGGGCGCGGTCCATTCGGAGCCGGACAACGCGCAGAAGCTACGCGCGGGTCTCAGGGCCTTCTTCGGGTTCGTCGCGGCGCGCCGAGCGGTATGGAGGCTTCTCACGTCCTCGTCGGACGGACCAATCGCCGGCGAGTTCGCGGCCGCTCGCGCAGTGCAGGCGCGTGCCGTGACGAAGCTCCTCGCGACGTCCGCGGCGCAGTTCGGGGCGGAGGTGACTCCCCTCATGCTCGACGCGGTGGCACACGCCGTGAACGGAGCGGCCGAGGCTCTGGGCGTCTGGTGGAACGACCACCCCGACGTCACTGCTGAAGCCCTGGCCGACATCGTCGCACAGCTCGTGTTGCCGGGGCTCCTGTCATTCGCCCAGGCTCGGTGAGAAAATCGGCAGGGATGCCCCGGGCGGGCTATTTTATGGGCTGATGGTCGTCTCCGTGCCGATGGTCCGTGCCGTGGTCGAGGTCGTCGAGCTGGCGGGCGTGCCCAGGGCGCGGCTCCTGCAGCACGCCGGGCTCGACGAGAGCCGCATTCTCGACGGGTCGGGCACCTTCGAGCTGGACGAATTCAGTCGGCTACAGGAGTCGGCGATCGAGCTGACAGGTAACGAGGGGCTCGGCCTGCACATGGCCGAGCACGCCAGCGAGTCCGCCTTCGACCTGGTCGCGCACCTGATGAGCCATGCTCCGACGCTCCGCGACGCCATCGAAGCCGCGATCAATTTCGGAACCATCGTGAGCGAGGGCTACCATCTCGTCCTCCAGGAGCGCCTCGACACTGCCACGCTCGTCTACGAGTTCCCCAGAG
Organism: uncultured Polyangiaceae bacterium; assembly: GCA_964442485.1. GTDB lineage: Bacteria > Myxococcota_A > Polyangia > Polyangiales > Polyangiaceae > DASZVB01. Next base: position 1,874 of record CAYUAW010000042.1, on the reverse strand, counting down.
TGTCGCCTCGCTCGGATCGCATGCAGGCGGACTTCTGCATGGCGGGCTTCCTCAAGCTCGTCCGGATCTTCGCAGGCGCGCAGGCGCAGCCGGTACGGGTCAGCTTCCAGCATGCGGCGCCGCGGAACCTCGGCGACTACGAGCGAGCATTCGCCGGCACCGCTCACTTTCAGCAACCGTTCACCGGCATCGAATTCCCTCGCGAGTACCTGTCGCGCAGCCCGCTCCACGCAAACCTGGAGCTGTTCGCGGTGCTGCGAAACCAGGCCGAACGATTGCTCGATCGGCGCGTTCAGGGCCACGGGCACGCCGACTCGATTCGCCGGTTCCTGCAGGCGTGCGTGCCCACGCGAATCCCGAGCATGAGTGCAGCTGCCAAGGAGTTCGGCATCAGCGCGCGCTCGCTCCGGCGCCGGCTGTCCGAGGAAGGCGTCACGTATCGCGCGCTGCTCACGGACGCGCTCGCGCACTCGGCCATGCGCTTGCTGAGCGAGCCCCGACGTTCGGTTCAGGAGACGGCCTACGCGATCGGCTTCTCCGACCCCACGGCGTTTCACCGTGCGTTCAAGCGCTGGAAGGGGATGACGCCGAAGCAGTTTCGCGACGAATCGTTGCAGAAGCTGGACGGCGAACGTCGAAGCTCACGGCCGCCGCGGTAGTCCCGCGAGGTCACTGCTTGACGATGTGCGAGAAGAACTCCCACACCGCGTCGGTGTCCTTCATCGTGTCGCTGTTTGCACCGACGATCGCCGCGCCGATGGCGCCGCCGCCCGTTCCGCAGTCCGGACTTCCGAACCAGCAGTGCCCGCCGCCGGAGATGGAGCAGCCGATGACCTCGGAACCGCTCGCGCAGCTCGCGTAGCTCACGCAGGTCGTGTCGCCGCCGCTGGGAGGCGCCGGGGCCTTGCTGGTGCTCGTGCCGCACCCGTCGGCCTTCGCGAGGATCGAAAGAGAGGGCGCCTGCAGCGAATATGCGATGAGCGGGTCCGACGTGCCGTGCATGTCGAGAACCGACACCCGGCTCGTCGGAGTACAGGTCGTGAAGTCCGAGGTCGGATTCGTTCCACCACCGATGTCGTTCGTCCCCACCGCGCCAGCAGCGGGCGCGATCGCCGCGAAGAGCTCGGAGGCGTCACACGCGAGCCGATAGCTCATGTACGCGCCGTTCGAGAGCCCGGTCGCGTACACCCGCTTGTAGTCGACGTTCACGTGCTTCGCGACCTCGGCGAGGATCGCACGGAACAGCGCCACGTCATCGAGCTTCGACGTGCTCGCGCCGCCACAGCACGTGCCGGCGTTCCAGCTCGCCTGATATCCGTTCGGCATCACCAGGATGAACCCGGCTTCGTCCGACTTCTTGTCCATCGCGGCGCCGGTGACGCAGAACATCACCGGATTCTGGGCAAGCCCGTGGATGCAGAAGACGAGCGGCGTCGGCGTGCGTCCGTCGTAACCAGGCGGAACGTGCACCTTGTACTGCCGGGTGTTGGTCCCCTGCCCGGCCACGCCCGAGATGTCGAGATACGTCTGGTCCATGATGCTCGGCGGGTAGTCGCCGGGACCCCAGTCGCCGGGGCCGGAGCCGCGCGGTCCGGAATCGTCGCCCGCGTCACCGCCCGCGTCGTCGCCTGCGTCCGGTGTCGAGCCTCCGGAACGGCCGGCGCCGCCCGATGACGCGCCTCCGGCAACTGATGTGGTCGGAGCACCACCCGTGGTCGCGACGCCGCCCGTGGAGCCGGCGCCAGTGCCTGCGCTCGAGACGCCGCCCGAGCCCGTGTTCGGCGATGCTCCGCCTGCGCTCGAGCTGGACGGCGTCCCACCCGACGACCCGCCGGGCGCCGAGGGCAGCCCCCCTGACGAGCCCGACGCTCCCG
>CAYUAW010000041.1:6192-33624 GCA_964442485.1 uncultured Polyangiaceae bacterium | reverse complement strand
CGGCACGATTTCTTGCAGCGGCAAGGTCGGGGGCGGCGTGGGGGCCCCGGTCATCGAGGCGGGCACCCCGTCATCCGGCGAATGCAGTGTCGGCACGACGCAGAAAGGGCCGTTCCCGGTGGTGTTCAGCTTCGAGAATCGGAGCGGCACGACGCTCGGGGTCTCGCTCGGAGGCGACTGCGGGGCACGGTACGAGATCACGTCGTGCGCGGACGGGTATCGGCGGGCGCTCGTGCTCCACGCTCCCTGTGGCGCATTGTGCCCGATGATCGCGAGCTGCAGTGACGGCGCGTGCTTGCAGCAAACGGAGCCGGTCACCGCAGCCGCGCCACTGATGGACCTCTGGGAGGGCTACGATCACGTCGCGCCGAAGGGCTCGTCGATCGATTGCGTCGACGAAGTGACCGCGCCCGCGGGGCGCTACCGCGTTTCGGTACCCGTCTACGACTCGCCGACGGATCCGAACGAGGGCGCGCCGCTCTACACGGCGGTCGTCGACTTCACGTTGCCCGTGCCCGGAGGCGTGGTGCATGTTCCGGTGGACCGCGAGCTTCGCGACGCCGGACCTCCTTCGTCAGAGGGCGGCCGGCACGACGCTTCGAAGGACGCGGCGACGTGCGCGCCCGTCGTGGCGCGACGCTACGACGTCGCGCGCGATTGCTATGGACCCAAGCAAATGCTGCCCGGCGTCTGTCTGACGGACTTCGAGACGGGGCAACTCGGCGACATGGAGTGTGCCGTCGCGCCGGACGGAACACGCTACGCCTTCGTCAAGCACGTCACGGAATGCCTGGATCCGGCAGCCCTCCTTGCAGGGTGGCGTGCGCGCGGGGGTCCCCTGAACGCTTGCTTGACGGTCGATGACATCGACGAGCGTGGCAAGGACGGCGAGCTCGTCGACGACGCATGCAGCAAGGCTGCCTACCGCGGCGAGTGGGCGACGGACGGCCTCGGCACGCCGTCGCTCGACTTCGACTCATCCGACGGCAGCCCGTGCCTCCTGCCGACAGGGAGAGCGTGCGCGAGAGAATGCCCGGACGAAGACGCCGGGGGATGAAGTGGCGTTCACCGCGTCACGAGCTGTCGGACCCTGGGACTTCGGCCGAGCGCTCAGTCGTCTTCCCACGGCTGTCCCAGCCGCTTCAGCGCCGTCTTCGCTTCGTTTCTGTAGGGCGAGTTCAGGGCGCCGGTCTTCAGGAACGCTTGCCAGTGCGGGATCGCCGCCGGGGTGCTGCCAAGGCTCAGCGCGGTGAGACGCTGGGCCTCGGAGATCCAGGGCTCCGTGCCGCCACTCGCCTCGGCGAGCTCGATGGCCTTCTTGAGCTGCTCTGCGGCCGCGCCGTTCTGCAGGCGGAGGTTCAGGAGCTTGCCATAGTGGAAGCGCCAGGTGGCTTCGTTCGGGTTCGCAGAGATGGCCTTCTGCCACTCGCCGAGCGCGAGATCTTCCTTGCCGAGGTCGTAGTAAGCGAGCGCGAGATCGGCGTGCGCTTCGTAGCGTGACGGACGGAGCTCGAGCGCCTTCTGCAGGTCCTCGATGGCGTCCTTCGGGCGCGTCTGGCGGACCCGCAGCACGCCGCGCTGCCAGTAGGCATCCGCAAGTCCCTGATCGAGCTCGAGCGCCTTCTTCAGCGCGGTGGAAGCCTTCGCGATCGCCCCCGCCTCGTTCGCGGCCCACCCGACGTACAGGTAGTACTCGGCGTGATTCGGATCGATCTGGATGGCGCGCTCGAACGCCTTGATCGCCTCTCCGAGGTCGTGCTTCATCATCAGCGCGCGCCCGAGGCAGAAGTAGGTCTCGGCCGAGGTCTGGCGCTGCTCGAGCACCTTCTTCAGGAGCTTCTCGGCCTCTTCTCCCGCGCCGGCGTCAGCCTTTCCGCAGCCTACCTTGAGCATCAGATCCGTATCGGTCGGGGCCTTGGCGAGCGCTGACTCGTACTCGCGGAGTGCTTCTTCGGTGCGGCCGGATTCCTGAAAGAGGATGCCGCGCTCGAGGGCGAGGCCCGGGAAGTCGCGATCGACCTTCGCCACGGCGTCGAAGATCTCGAGCGCCTTGTCGAACTGACGCTGCCGCACGAGCGCGGTACCGACGAGGAACTTCGCTTCGACGTCGCCGGGGTCGAGCTCGAGAGCGCGCTGGAACGACTCCAGCCCGTCGGAGTAGCGCCCCTGCCCCATCGCCACGCGACCGAGCGCCTTGTGCAACGCGGGCGACGCGGCCAGGTGGGTCTGCGCGTCCGAGAGGGTGGTGCGCGCGGCGTCGAGCTGCCCGTTGGCGCTCTGCACCCGGGCGAGCGCGATGTACGCCTGCACGGCGTCTGGATCGCTCTTTCCGTTCGCGATCGCGTCACGGTAAGCGGCTTCCGCTTCCTTGCGATCACCAAGGGATTCCGTCACGCGGCCGTACCAGTAGGCCACCTGCATGACGTTCCCGTGAGTCTTGCGAAGCTTCGCGAGCATGTCCCGCGCGTCGTCGACGCGCTCGAGCATGAGGCTCGACTTCGCGACGCCGACCTGTGCCTGTACGTCTTCCGGATCCGCCTGGGCTGCTGCCTTGTACCGGGCAATCGCTTGCGAGTACCGGCCTGCGCGGAAGAGGGCCTCGCCGAGACCGCCGAGGGCGCGGGCAGCGAGCGCGCTCGCCTTCAGCATGTCCGCCGTCTTGATCGCCTCGCCGAAGGCTTGCTCGGCCTGCGACATGCGGCCGCGGCTCAGGTGGATTTCGCCGAGCAGCGTCTGAGCGACGATGCGCTCCTCGGGCCCCGCGAGAGCCGCGTCCTTCTGCACCTCGTCGAGGAGCTTCGTGGCGCGAGGCTCGTCGTGCTGGCTGCTCCAGGCGTTCTCGGCGAGCAACAGCCGCGCCCCGACGTGGCGTCCGTTCAGCTGGAGCACCTGCTCGGCCAGCTTGTCGGCGCCCGGCCCGTCACCGGAAGTGAGCGTGGCGCGCGCGAGCCCATACACCGCTCGTGGTGTCTTCTCGAGGTCCGTCGCGACCTTCCAGGCGGCGAGCGCGGCGGGCGCGTCGTGAGCGCGCAGCTCGACCTCTCCGCGCACCGCGCGCACGTCGATGTTCTTCGGGTCCGACTGCGCGAGCTGGTCGAGGAGCTGGCGCGAAAGGGCGAGCTCGCCGTCGACGGCGGCCTTGCTGGCGCGCGCGAGCTCGAGTGCGCTCACGCCGTGTACGTCGGCGAGCTCGTCGACGGTGACCTTCGCCTTTGCGTAGACGGAGGGCTCGCCGCCGAAGCGGAGCGCGCGATCGAAGCCGATGAAAGCGGTGTAGGCGGCGAGAGGCTTGAAACGTCGTGCGCCCGTCGCTGCTGATTCGACGGCCTGCATCGCGGCGTCGGCGTCCGGCGCGGTGTCGGCGCCTAGGAACTTCTGCGCGTCCTTCACCGCCTTGCCGAGCAAGCGCTCGTAGTCGCCGTGCCGCACCTGATCGATGATGAAATACGCGCCGAACGGACCAACGGCGGGCACCAGCGTCAACGCGCCACCTGCAAGCGCCGCGGTCGCAAGGACGGCGACCGCGACGCGCACGCGCCGGCGCTTGCGCTTCGCCTGGATCTCCGCGACGGCGCTGCCGGCCGCCACGTCCGGGCGCGCACGGCCGCGACTCGGCAACGCGGCCTCTTCTGGCAGCCCGGCAAACTCGCTGCCGACCTCCGACTGCGCGGGCCCTGGCCCCGGCTCTTCGGCGAGATCGCCCTCGATCGCGACGCCCTCGTCGTCGCCCCCGTCGAGATTCACCTCACCGTATGCAATCCCGCCACCACCTTGACGAACGAGCTCCTGGTCGGTGGGCTCGTCTTCCGCGCTCGGCGCGGGTTGGCTGCTGACGCGCGCGGGCGCGGGCTGGCCACGCAATGCCCTCGGCGGCTCGGAGAGCTCGCCGTCGAGCCGGCCGCCGAGGGGCGGAAGCGAGCCGCGCGCAAAAGGATCGCCGCCGCTCGCGGCGAAGGGGTCGCCGCTCGAGTCGAAGGGATCGACCGACACGGCGCCGAACGGATCCGGCGTGTTGCTGCGGAGGCTGTTCGGGGGCGCCGAGGGAGAGAACGACGCGGGTCCGCCGCTCAGCGACCCGGCGAACGGGTCATCGGTGAGGGGCAGAGCCTCGTCGCCGAAATCGTCGTCGAGCTGCGTCGAGCCGCCGACCTCCGTCGGGTACCGGGGAACCGGCAAGGCGCCAGCCTGCGCCGGGAGACCCGCGGCGGGCATCGGCAGAGACGCGTTTTGCTTCACCGGAAGCCCCGCTGCCGGCGACGGCAAGCCGGCAGCGACGGCGGGAAGGCCTGCAGCAACGACCGGTAAATCGCCGCCGACGATCGGCAGATCGAGCTCCCCGAACCCGGGCATGGTGTACGCGCGCGGCTGCGCCGGCCCGCCGCCGAGCACGGATGGCAGATCCGAGCCGAGGCTCGGCGAAGGAAGATCGGCGCCCGTCGAGAGCGATGGCAGATCGCTCGAGCTCGACACGGACGGAAGATCGATTTCGCCGAACGGCGCCGGCACAGGCTTCTGTGGGGCCGCGGGAGCACGCTGCGGTGAAGACTGTGCCGGCGAAGGCTTCTGCGGCGATGCGGGCGCGGCGCGCGGCGGCACCGCGGGCGCAGCACGCTGCGGTACCGGAGGCGCCTTCGGAGCGACGGGAACCTTGGCTGCGGGGAGATCCGCTCCGGCGTCGGGACCGCGCGGCGCGGCGACAGGCAAATCGGCGCGCCCGCCCCCCAGTGCTGGCAGGTCGGCCTCGCCCGAGGTCGCATCCCAGCCGCTCGCGTCGCTGAGCTCCATATCCTCGAACGGATCGGGAGCGGGGGCGACGGGAGCCCTGGGCGGAGCAGGCCAGGCACCGGGGCGCGGCGCGCCAGTGGTGGCCGGCTGTTGGGGCCATGTGGGCGCCGCCCGGCGCGCAGGCAACGCTGCATCCGCCGGCGACGGCAGGTCGATCTCGGCGAATGCATCCGTTGCCGCAGGCTTCGGCGGGGCAACGTTCGGAAGCGCCGCGGAGGGCGGCCGCACGGCAGCGGGCAGATCGAGCTCCGCAAACGGATCGGGCGCCGGGCGCGCGGGTGCGGGCGCCGCCGCAGGGATTGCTGGCGCCGCCGGGCGTGCGGGCGCCCCTGCACCGCCGCTGCGCGGTGGCGCGACGCCGATCATCGTCCCCTTCAGCGCCGGCTTGCGCCGCGGGAGCGCGGGCCGCGCCGGACCGGCGGGCGCCGAGCTCTCGTCGTTCGCGTCGCCGGAGGAGAAGCCGAGTGACGCACCGAGCACCGAACCCGCCGCGGACGTCGCGCGTGGATCGGCGGGGGGAGGATCGACCTGGAAGCTCGTGCCGCATTTCGGGCAGCGCATCTTCAGCCCGCTCTGGGGGACGCGGCGTTCGTCCACCTGATAGGGAGCTTTGCACCCTGGGCACTCGACCTTGAACATCGATCGCTTCCTCGACTTTTAGCAGGTACGGCTCTGGCTTGTCCCTCGAGATCTCGCCCGCGGTCGGATGAGGCTCACGCTCACTCTCGCATCCATGATACGCGGCGCCGATGCAGCGTTCTCAAGCGGCGATCGTCGGGGCGCTCTTGGTGGCGATCGTCCTTGCCATCGTCTGGCGAGCACACGAGCAGTCGGGTGCGCCAGAAGAACCACATAGTACCCCTGCCGCGTCGGCCGCAGCGTCGGTCCCGGTGTCGGTTCCTGAAGTGCTGCCCGAGCCCGTGCCGGCGCTGGAATCGAGCAGCGCGATGGCCGACGGCCGCAAAGTCCCCGAGCTCCCGGCCGACGCGCCGAAGAGCGTCGCGTTCGCCGTCGTGCTCTTCACCTACCGCGGCGCAGAGGGCGCGCCGAACGATGCGCGCGACAAGGCCGCCGCGAGGGCGCTGGCGAAGTCGCTCGTCCCCGACGCGCAGCGCGATTTCGACGAAGCCGTGAAGAAGGGCGATCCGGGTTCCACCGCGCATGCGGGGACGATGCCCAGGGACGTGCTCGAGCCGGGCCTCGAGTACACCCTTTTCACGCTGAAGAAAGGCGAAGTCTACGGGGAGCCCGTCGACACGCCAAGAGGGTACTGGATCCTCCGGCGTACGGAGTGAGGACCCCGGGGGGGCGTAGCGACTCTGGACCACCCCGGCCGGGCCAAGCGGCTCTAGGCACCCTCGTTGGGGTCGCATAAAGTCGAGTCGTTTCTCCATCACCTCGGGCGGCGCGCTTTCGGGCCCTCGAGGCGAGCCCGCACCCTCCTCACACATGTCGTTCGCCCTGCCTCCTCACACGGCCTCTCCCGACGCGAGTGTCGCAGACCCGGTGCTCGCGCGGCTACGCGCCGAGTGTGAGCGAGCCGAAACCGACGTGCAACGCGGTCTCCTGCTGCACGAGATAGGCGTGCTCGAGGACGCCTCGCAGAACGAGGGCCAGGCGGCGCGCGATCTCCTGAACGCCGTCAACGCCCTCCCGGATTTCCACGAGCCCCTCGAGCGGCTCGTCGCGATCATCGAACGCCGCAAGTCGTACAAGAACCTCGGCAAGCTGGTCGACCGCCTCGTCAAGATCGCGGCGACACCCGACGAGACGAGCCGCGCGCTCGTCGCGCTCGCCGAGTACCGCGAGGACCAGGAGCACGACGTCGACGGCGCACGCGAAGCGCTCGAGCACGCGACACAGGCGAAGCCGGACGACGCCGACGCCTGGCTCTACCTCGAGCGGCTGGCAGCGCGGACGTCCCTCGCAGCGCTCCGCCGAAAGGCGCTCGCCGCACGCGCCGAGCTGACGACGCACGCCGACTGGAAGGCCCTCCTCTTCATCGACGTGGCTCGCCTCGACGTCAGCCTCGGCGAGCTCGACCAGGCGATCACCGCGATCGAGCAGGCGCTGGCGACGAAGGGCCATGCGACGTTCAGCGCCCTCGACGAGCTCGCGACCATCGGACGCCGCGCCGAGCGTCCCGAGCTCGTCGCGAGAGCGCTCGAGGAGCGCGCGGAGCTCGTCACTCGCACCCTCGCGGGAGATCAGGCCGACGACGCGTCGGGCGTTCCAGCCGGCGCGCGCACGAACGCCCACGTCGCCGCCGACCTCCTCGCCGCCGCAGACCTGCACCGGCGGAGCGGCAACCGGGACCGCGAAGCCGCTCACCTCGCGCGGGTCGACGAGCTCTTGCCGGGCGATCCCATCGCGTTCGCGGCGCGCCTCCGCGCGGCGGAAGGCGCGGGCGACGTGGCGAGAGCCGCCGAGCTCTCGCGCGCCGAGCTCGACCGCGGCGTTCACGGATCGCCCGCAGCGGCGCTCTGGATGCGCGTCAGCGAAGCCGCGGCGTCGAGCGGCGACGCGCAGGGTGCGCTCGCGGCCCTCACGAGCGCGCTCGCGGAGGATCCCGCGTGCCTGCCCGCGCGCGCGCTCGAGCTACATCTGCTCGGAAACGGCGACCCGGCGGCCCTCGCCCAGGCGCTCGAGTCGGCAGCCGCGAACCTCGGGAGCGAGCCGCTCGCCGCGGACCTCTTCCTGCTGAGCGCCGACACGTCCGTGCGCGGCGCGAACGACTCCAGCACCGCGAAGGCAGCGCTCTCGCAGGCGGCGGCCGCCGGCGCGCCGCTCGAGGTGGTCGCCCGGACCGGGCGCATGCTCGCGGCGCTCGCGAACGACGCGGCGTGGTTCGAGGAATCCACGCGCCGGCTCCTCGCGACGAATCCTCCGGAGGCAGAGCGGCCGGCTCTGTGGTTCGAGCTTGCACGGTCGCGCCTCTTGCGCGGAGAGCCCGCCGCGGCGGCTGAAGCAATGGGCGCCCTCTCGGCGACATCGGCCGGTGCCTGGCTCGGGAGCGCACTCCGCGCCTACGCGCTGCCACGCGCGGTCGCCGACGAGGCACCCGCGGCGATCGGCGCCAAGGCGCTCGTCGAGCTCGCGGATCTGACGCCGAACGTCAAGCTGTCGCGTGCCTTCCGTGCGGCTGCCGCGCTGCGGTTCCGGCTATCGGGGTTGCCGGACGAGGCGCTCATCGATCTGCGGCGGCTCCACGGCGACGAACCGACGGATCTGGTCGCGGCGACGGCACTGGCGACCGCGCTGCGCAAGCGCGACGAACCGCTCGCGGCTGCGGACGCGCTGGTCGAGAGCGCGCTCGGCGTCGACGAGCCCGCCGTCGCCGCGGCGCTCGACCTGGAAGCTGGCATCCTGCGATGGCTCGCCGGAGCACGCGACCGGGCGATCGACGTCTTCGAGGTCGCCTCCCATCTCTCCCCCGAGGCGGGCGCCGGTCTCTATGCCTGGGCGCTCCGCGCAGGACAGCCAAACGATCCGGAGGCGCGAAGACGAGCGCTCGAAGCGGCTGCCGCGTCGGAGGACGTGGGAGTGCTCGCCCTCGAGAAGTTCGCGCTGGACGTGGGCGGGGGCGACCGCGCCGGCGCCTCGCAGATGCTCGCCGACGCCAGCGGCTCGGGCGTCGTGGACGGCGCGATCGAGCTCGGGCGAGCGCTGGTCGCCCCGGCGCTCCCCTCGAACCAGCGTGAAGGGGCGTTCGGCGCCTTCGCGTTGCGGAGCGAGGCTTCGCTCGCCATCGCGCGCAGCGCCGAGTACCTCGCCGAGCTCGGCTCTTCGGCGGCGACCGTCGGCGCACGCGAGCCCCTCGCCGCGCGATGGGCCCAGGCCGACAGCACTCTCGCGCCGGCCCTCGAGTGGCTCGGACAGGCGACGTCGTCGCGCGCACTGGAGCGCGAGATCGTCGCTCGCGAGGAAGTGGCAAAGCGACTTGCCGCACCAGCGTCCGTCGCCGTGCTCTCCAGCGCCCGCCTGCTCGCCCATCTCCAGAACCCGGAGGCGGACGAGCCGCTCCTCGACGGAGAAACGCCGGAGGCCATGCTCACGAACCTGGAGCTGTCGCCACCGTCGTGCGACCCGAAGCGGCGCTCGGCAGCACTCCGTGCGGCAGGGCCGGCTCTCGACGACGCCTCACGCGCCATGGGCGTCGGGCTGGCCGGCTTCAGCCTGCTCGCGGCGGGCGATGCGCGGGGTGCCATCGAGGCGTTCCAGAGCTACATCGACGCCTACCCGGAGGACATCGTCGGCTGGGAGGGTATACGCGCGGCGGCCGAGCTCTCGAACGACAAGCGCCTCCTGGCGGAGGCGTCGGCGGCCCTGGGCGATCTCGTCAGCGACGGCGGTCAGGGCAGCGAGCTCTGGGAGCGGGCGGCGACGCTCCTCCTCGATGCGCTCTCCGATCCCGCCAGCGGCGAAACGGCGCTCGCTCGCGCGGTCGACCGCGACATCACCCGCAAGAGCTCGTTCGATCGGCTCTTTCGCCTCGTGCGCGCACGCCGCGACGGACCGCGCCTGCTCGAGCTCGTCGCGGCGCGCCTCGCCGTCGCCGAGGACGCCACCGAGATCGCGAAGCTCTACTGGGAGCGGGCGCGCGTGCTGCGTGAGGGCGGCAATTCGAAGGGCGCGCTCGAATCGCTCGACAACGTCACGATGCTCGAGCCCGATCACGTCGGCGCCCTCGCGCTGACGGGGGAGATCTACATCTCGGAGAAGCGCTTCGACGAGGCGGCGGAGGCGCTGTCGCGTCTATCGCGCCTGAACGAGGCGCCGACGCAGCAGCGGCTCATGAGCGGCATCGCGGCCGTGGATCTGTACGAGAACCGCCTCGGGCAGCACGACCGCGCGCTCGACGTCCTCATCACGCTGCACCGCTCCGGGCTCTCGACGCTCCCGGTGCGCGAGCGTCTGGCGCGCGCGGCGGCGCGCTCCCAGTCGTGGGAGGCGGCCACCGCGGTGCTCGAGGAGCTCATGGAGCAGCGCGAGACGCGCGAGGGGCGAGTGGAGGCCGCGCGGCTCGCCATGGTGCTCTACCGGGACAAGCTAGGCGCCGCCGCGCGCGCCGAGCACGCGGCGCTTCGCCTCCTCCAGGAAGCTCCGGACGACGGCGAGGCCATCGACCTGGCGCTCTCCGGCGTGTTCACCGCGGACGGCACCCGGAGGGCGCTGACGACCGGCCGCGACGCGACCATCGCGACGCTCATCGACGCGCCACTCGATCTGGAGCGCGCGAGCCGGCTCGCCGAGATCGCGCGCTCGCTGAGGAACGTGCCGATGCGGCAAGTGGCGCTCGGCGTCGTGGTTGCACTCGGCGGCAAGTCCCCCGAGACGCTCGCGGAGCTGTCGCAGCTCGACGCGCGCATCGCACGCGTCCCTCAGCGCGCGGTCGACGACTCCGTGATCGCCGGGCTGCGCGACCCCGAGGACCGCGGCCCGCTCCCGGATCTCGTGGCCGCCCTCGCACCGACGATCGCAGAAGCGGTGGGGCCCGGACTGGTCGCGCTCGGCGTCTCGAAGAAGGAGCGCGTACGGCCACAGGACGGCTTGCCCGTCAGGAACGAGGTCGCGGCGTGGGCCGGCGCCCTCGGCCTCGGCGAGTTCGAGCTCTACGTCGGAGGCCGCGACCGAAGCGGCATCTTCGCGGTCGGGACGGAGGTCCCTTGCATCGTCGTCGGCGCCGACGTCGCGCCCCCGCTGTCCGCCGCGCACCGCGGCAGCCTCGCGCGCGAGCTACTCGCCGTGAAGCTCGGAACGACGCTGCTGCTCCGTCGCAGCGCAGCCGACGTCGCGGCGCTCATCACCGCGGCGTGCCAGCTGGGTGGAGCCCGCCTCGACGCGCCACCGTATGCGATGCTCGCGGAGTTCGAGCGTCTGCTCGGCAAGGAGATGCAGCGTCGCGTACGGAAGGTGCTACCCGACCTGGCAGCGGCGGTCGCGCGCAGCGGCACCGATCCGATCGCGTGGGTGCGCGCCGCCCTGTCGAGCCTGGATCGCATGGCGGCGGCGGCCATCGGCGATGTTTCGTGGGTGCTCGCCGGACAGAGCGGAGGCGGCCGCGGTGAACCGCCGGAAACGACCGAAGGAAGGCTACGTGCCGAACGGATCCTGTCGTTCATCCTTTCTCCCACGGCGTTCGCCGTGCGCGAGCGGCTCGGTCTGGGGGTACGGTGAGCGCGTCTGACCCGGAGAACGGCAGCGGCGGCGGGCCCGACGACGAGGTCGACGGGCTCCTCGAGTCGCTCACCAACGGGGGTTACCGCGGTGAGCAGGCGACCATTCCCTTCAACGCAGAGACGATGCCTCCACCCGGGACGCACGCGGCCCCGACGCCGATGCCCGAGCCTCCGGCTCCGACGCCGCCTCCGCCGACACGGCCCCGCGAGACGCCGCCCGTTCCGCCGCGTCCTGCGCGGATGCCACTGCCGGAGGCCCGCCTCGCTCGCCCCTCCGCCGGCGCCGCGGGGAAGCGCGAAGGCACGCGCCCGCCCGGGCGACCCGTGCCGAAGCCGACGAAGGGCCTGCCGGGAGGCAGCGGGCTCGACGACTCGGAGATAGACGCGGCGCTGATGTCGCTCTCGGCCTCGCCCCCTGCTCCCACCACGCCGCCCGCGACGGTCCCCAACGCGGCGCTCGCGCCGCCCCCCGTTCCGTCGAGCACGACGCTCGAGCGGACGCCATCGCCTCCGCCTCCGGGGGGCACGCTCGAAGACGAAGGCGTCGCGGACTCGGCTCCGGACGAGGGCGCCCTCTCCCCGGATCCGGATTCCTGGCTCCCGCCGCACTTCGAAGCCGAGAGCCTGGACGATCTCGAGGCGGTGGAGCTCGACGGCGACGTCACCTCGAACTTCGAGCCGCTGCTCCACGGCGCGCCAAGCCTCGAGCGCCTCGCTTCGGATCTCACCGCGGACGGCGAGAAAGAAGGACATGGCGACGCGGAGTCCGCGCCCGACGTCGCGGCGCTCGACGAAGAGCTCGACGACTGGGACGAGGACCGCATCACGTCGGTGCCCGCGCTCGGCACGGGCACCTCGGGGCGTCCGGCAAAGGGACCGACCACCGCCGCGCCCGCGAGCGTCGAGGTGAGCTCGGCTCTGCTCGAGGATTCGGAGGGGAGTTCCGACGACGCCGACGTCGATGCGCTGCTCCGCATGAGCGAGGCGCCCCCGGCAGAGCAGCCGAGCACGACTCCCGCACCCGCCTCCGCGGTGGCGCGCCTCGGCGGAAATAGGCTGATCGACGCCTGGGTCGCGCGCGCGGAGTGGTTCGAGGCGGAGGCGCACGCGACGGCCGACGTGCAGGCGCGGGCCCGGCTGCTGCTCGCCGCGAGCGAGCTCTGGGCGATGTCGGGTAACGTGCCGCGCAGCCGCGAGGCGGCAGGGAGGGCGTCGGCGGCGTGGCCCTCGCTCTCGCTCGCGTCCCGACAATCGCGCGCCCTCGCGGCGGTGGACGGCGACTGGAAGAACGTCGCCGAAGCCCTCGATGTCGAGAGCCGCGCCGCACCGACCGACGCCGCGCGCGCCCACGCGACGTACTTGGCGGCAGAGGTGCACCGCGTGGCGCTCTCCGATCCGGAAGGCGCCGAGCGACGGCTCGACGCGCTGACGCGCACGGCCCCCGACGATCCCCGCCCGTATCTCTCGCGTCTCTCTGCCGAGCTCGGACGCACGGCGGGAGCGCTGAAGCCGGCGCCGAGGGACGCGAAGGGGTTCGCCCCTTTCGCCGAGGTGCACGCCGAGCTGTCACGTCTTCGGACCACGCCGCCCTCCGACCATCCGCTGTCTCCCATCATCGCCTTCAACGACGCGAGCCGTGCACTGCTCGCGGGCGACCGCGCCGCGGCCGCCGCCGCGATCGCCGCCCTCGCCGACGTGCCTGGAGTCGGCGACGGCGCCCTGCTGCTCGCGTCGGCGCTGTATGCGCCGTCGTCCGACACGCGGGATAAGTCCATCGAGCTTTTGCGGACGCTCCTCGGGCGCGGCAAAACGGACGTCGTGCGGCGCGCGCTCGCGTCGCGCGCCCTCGAGCAGGGCGACAGGGACGCCATGGCGCTCGCGCTCGCCTCCGACGAGCCGGAGGACACCGCATTCGCCGCCAGTGACCGCGTCGCGCTCCGCGCTCTCACCGGAGGCGATTCGGCGGCGCTGTCCGAGGCGGCGCGCAGCATCGCGGAGGACGAAGCGCTGCGACCGCTGGCGACCGCAGCAGCGTCGGCGAGCGGCGTCGACGCCGAAGTGATGCCCGTGGGGGACCCGGCGACCTTCGCGCGCATCGCACTCGGTCGCAAGCTCGCCCTCGCGACGTCGGCGGACGAGCTCAAAGACGCCGTGCACGCGCTCCGCGCCGCGATGCCCGACGCTGAGCTCGGTCGAGTGCTCGCCCTCGAGCTCGACGCCCGCGCAGGCGCGACCACCGCAGTTGCCGCAGAGCTCGCGAAGCTCGCCCCCGCGGAGTCGACCATCGACGGCAAGCTCGCCGCCGCCCTCATCGAGGAGAGCACGGGGCACGCCGACGCCGCCCGACGACACTACACGGGTGCCCTCGGTTCGCCGGACCGCGCCGAGAGCGCGGCACGCGCGCTCGCCACGCCGGGCGACCCCGGTTCCACGGATCTGTTCGCCATGCTCGCCGCGTCGCTCGGCGACGAGCCGAGCGCGCGGCAGTCGCTCTTGCTCTACGAAGCGGCCATCCGCGGCGGCCTCTCGGACGCCGCCGCCGCGGAGGAGCTGCTCCTTCGCGCGCACGAGGCAGCGCCGTCGCTGCCCTTCGCGAGCCGCGTGGGCATCGAGCTCGCGCGCACCAGCGGGGACGTACCGAAGCTCCTCGACTGGCTGAGGAAGCAGCAGAGCGCCGCGACCGATCCCGTCTCTCGCGCGCTCGGTGCAGTGCGCGAGGCACTCCTCATCGCGGACGACGATCCGATCGGGGCCGCGGAATGCCTCTCTGCTGCGGTCGCCGCACGCCCCGACGACGTTGCGCTGCGCGAGCTCGAGGGCAGGCTCTCGCCGTCTCCCAGCATCGAGCGAGGGCGATGGCGCGCGCGCGTCGCCGAGAGCGTCGCGCTGCCGCGCACGAAGGTCTGGCTGTCGTACGAGGCCGCCAGCGAGTACGAGAAGGCCCACGCCGGGGAGGACGCGACGCGTGCGTCGGAGGCCGCCGCGCTGGCCTCCGACAGCGAGCTCGCCCGGGTGCTCTTCGAGCGTCGCTCGGCGCCCCATGCCGCCCCCCCCGAGGAGGGCCTCGCCCGGGCGCGCGCAACCGAGCACCACCTCCTCGGCGCGGGTCCGGACGAGGAGCTCGAGGCGCTATCG
This sequence comes from uncultured Polyangiaceae bacterium, assembly GCA_964442485.1. Classification (GTDB taxonomy): domain Bacteria; phylum Myxococcota_A; class Polyangia; order Polyangiales; family Polyangiaceae; genus DASZVB01. The sequence continues at coordinate 19,525 of CAYUAW010000041.1, read as the reverse complement.
AGCGCGCTCGTCGAGCAGCTCGATCGCCCGGAGGCGCTCTCGCACGCACGGCTCGCAGCTCGCTTGCGAATGAAGAAGACCGACTGGGCCGCCACCCGCGACCTTGCGGAGCGGGCGTTGCAGAAGAAGCCCGCCTCTCTGTGGTCACTGCGGCAGGCAAGCGCGCACGCCCGCTTCGCGGGCGACGACTCGCGGCTCTTCGAGACCGAGCGCGAGCTCTCGGAGCGCGCCGAGCGCCCCCTCGACAAGGCGACGCTCTGCCTGCGTGCTGCCGAGGCCGCGGCGCGCCTCGGGAAGTGGGACGAGGCCTTCGAGCTACTCGGACGAACGCTGGACGTCGCGCCGGGTCATCTCGTCGCGCGTCAGCTCCGCGCGGCGCTCGAGGAACAAGCCGGCCGCTTCGCGGAGGCGGCGACCGATCTGGAGGCACTCGCCGGCGCGGCGGTCTTGCCGGAGCACCAGGCCGAAGCCTGGTACCGCGCGGCCGTCCTCTGGGGCGACAGCGTCGGCGACCAGGAAAGGAGCCTCGTCGCCCTCGAGCGCGTCGCGGCGCTCGACGTCGCGAAGGGCGACGCCTTCGAGCGGCTGCAGCGGCAGTACATCCGCCTCGGTGAGCGAGCGAAGCTCGCCGCGCTGCTCGAGGCGCGGCTCGCGCGCACCACGGTGCCCGAAGAGCGCGTCGCGCTCGAGGTCACGCGGGGGCGCGCCCTCGCGGACGTCGGCGATCGCGACGCCGCTCGAAAGGCGCTCGGTGCCGCGCTGGAGGCCAACCCCGATCACGCAGATGCGCTGGAAGCGTACGGTGGCCTCGCCCTCGCCGAGGGCGAATGGAAGCGCGCGGAAGACACCTTCATACGCCTGGCGCGTGTCGTCTCGCTTCCCGAGAAGCAGGCGGAGATATACGGGCGGCTCGCCGCCCTCTACGACTCCGAGCTGCCGAACCCGCAGCGCGCCGAGATCTGCTACCGCGAGATCCTGAAGCGGCGCCCGAACGATCCCGTGGCCACCAGCGCGCTCGTGAAGGTGTACGGGCGCCTCGGCGACGTGCTGAAAGCAGTCGAGCTGCAGAACGGGCTGGTCGAGCAGGCTACCGACCCGGACGAGAAGCGGACCCGGACAGTCGCGCTCGCCGAGGTGTACGACGAGGTGGCGAAGGACAAGCGCAGCGCTGCGGCAATCCTGGAGAAGGCGCGCAAGGCGTGGCCGCACGATCCCGGCGTGCTCCGCGCGATGGCGCGGCATCACGAGCGCCACGGCGAGACCGCGGCCGAGAACGTGCTGCTCGACCGCGCTGCGGGCGAAGCGCGAAGGGCGCTCGCGCACGGCCGTTTCGATCTCGCGTTCTTCGGCGTGCTCGAGACGGTGGCGGAGCTGCGCGGTCAGACGGACGCGGCGCTCGTCGCCAGCGCGACCCTGGCGGCGCTCGAGGGCAAGGCCGACGTCACGCTCCAGGGCGCGGGAGCCGCGGTCAGCACCGACGCGCTCGACGACCTCACCACGCCCGAGCTCCTCGCCCCCGCGCTCCGCGCACTTCTCGGCAAGCTCCCGACCGTCCTCGACGCCGCGTACCCCGCGGACCTGAAGGCGATGCGCGCCTCTCCCCTGCCCCCGAGCGCCGCGGACCTGGGCGGCGAGATCCGCGCGGTGGCGGAGTCCATGGGCATCCGTTCCCTGGAGCTCATGGTGTCGCCCCTGCTCGGCTCGGTGTTCCTGCCGGTATCGTGCACGCCGGCGCGGCTCCTCATCGGTCAGAGCCTCGTCGAGAGCAAGGACGACGCGACTCGCTACTTCCTGCTGGTCAGGGCCCTGAAGATGTTGCGCTCCGACGTCGCCGCGCTCTCTCGCATCGCGCCCATCGAGCTGTCCGCCGTGCTCGGCGCGCTCATCTCCGGCGTCGCGTCGAACTGGCAGGCGCCCGGTATCGATCCCAACAAGCTGGCCGATGCGCGCCGCCGCATCGAACCCGTCCTGCCCGCGAAGCTCGATCCGGAGCTTCCGGTCCTCGCGCTCGAGATCGCCGCCACCATAGGCAACCGGGCGAGCCAGCTCGGTCAGGCGGTCGCGCAGTGGGCGAGCCGCACGGCCTTGCTGGCCGTCGGCAGCCCGGCCATCGCGCTGCGCGGGGTGGCGCTCGCGCTCGGGCAGACGGACGGAATGCCTGCCGATCTGGGGGAGCGGCTGAAATGGGTCCAGCGTCAGCCGGAGGCGCGGGATCTCTGCGTCTTCAGCGTGAGCGAGAACTACGCCGAGGCGCGCCGGCGAGTCGGGCTCGGCGTCTGAGGCCGCACGTGCGTGCGCTCGTCGCGCTACTGGCCGTCGCTGCCGTCGGGTTCCCGGCCTTCGCCGAGCCCGTCGCTCGCTTTCCCGAGCTGACCCCTCCGCCGACGCCGACCCGACCGTCTTCGCCCACGCCACCGGCCGAACCGCCGCTGCCTGCGCCGCCGGCAGAGCCCCGCCGCGTGACGATGCCGAGCGGGGCGGAGGAGCTCGCCGATCGCGGCCGTAGGCTGGAAGACGCGCAGCGCTACACGGAGGCCATCACCGCGTACTCGGAGTCCATCAAGCTCGACTCCTCGCGAGGTGAGACGCTGCTCGCTCTCGGAAAGCTCCGCATGCGGCTCGGAGAGGCGAGCGAGGCCGAGCTCCTCTTCTCCACGGCTGCGCGCCACGCGAACGTCGCGGCGGAGGCGCTCACCCTGCGCGCTCACGTGCGCATGGCAGAGGGACGCACGGCGGAGGCCGCGCGGGATCTGGAGAACGCCGCCCGGCTCTCGCCGGACGACGTTGCGCGGACCGACGAGCTCTCCGCGATGTACGCCGCGCACGGCGCATGGCCACAAGCCTTGTCACTCTGGCGACGCGCCGCCGCCGTGAGCCGCGAGGCCGATCGCGACCGCCAGACGAAGCTCAAGGTCCGCGCCCTCACCCTCCTCGCCGCCGACCTCGATCCGGTGATGGCCGGCGGCGGCCCCGGCTACTCCTGGACGCGCCACGCCTTCGCGAAGATCGCGTCACGCTGACGCTCTGGACCCCCTCCGTGGATCCGCCGCCTACGGCGCGCGGAACGACGCACCGAGATCTTCGGATATCAGCACCGGGAAGGTGCCGCCGTCGTGCGGCGGAGCGCCGTAGAGCAGGACCCGCTTGCCGCTGACGAACAGATGGTCGGGCTCCGGCACATCGAAATGAAGGTCGGGGTGTGCGTCTCGATCGAAGGCGACGGTGAGCGGCGTCCAGCTGCGTCCGTCATCGCGGGATGACGTCACGCGCACGATACCGTGCATCGGCGTGGCGAGGACCGTGGCGCCGTCGACCCGCACGACGTCCAGCGGATAGCGCACGGGCGGTCCCGACGCGCCGAGGCGCGGGAGCGGCATCGGCGTGCACGCTCCGAGGTACGCGCAGCTGAAGAGCGATACTTCCCGTGTTCCTTCGTGCCCGACGGCGACGACCATGGCGCGGTCGTCGCAAGACGCGGCGAACACGCGCGCGTCCGGCGCGGTGAGCAGAGCGTCGACGGCAGCGCCCTCCGGAGTCACGGTGCGCACGACCTTGTGCCGGCGATCCTCGGACATGCCGAGCACGAAAGCGCCACCCGTGCCGCCCGCCTCGCAGCGTCCGAGCGCGCGCACCGGCGGCTGCCCACGGCCCACGCCGGGGCGCGGCAGCTCCACCGGATGCGCGGCTTCCGCGGCGTACGCGGAGGCCTGGACGAGGCTCGTGTACCCCCCGCGAACGAACGGCCACGCGGCGTCGGAGAGCTCGGCGAGGCGGCGCGTGGTGACAGCAAGGTCGTCGAGGTGCGTCGCGTCGGGAACGCCGTCCGCCGCAGTACCACCGTACTCGACGAAGCTCGCGGCGGGCGCGCGGTGGGCCCGCTCGATGCCCGGTGAGTCCGTGGCCTGACCCGCCCCTTTCGCGCATCGCGAGAAGGGACGATCGTCCGCGCCGGACGCGACCAGGCGACGCCGTACGAGCCGCCGAAACTCCATCGGGTTGTCGCGGAGCAGCGAGGGGCCGGTCGGGCCGACCATGCAGAGCGCGTAGTCAGCGAACGCAGTCGCGACGGAGTGGAGCTGCCACGCCGCCTTCACCCGGGGAGCGAGCGCCGCGTAGCAAAGCCACAGCGCACCGACGACCAGTAGATATCTGAGACGTAGAACCGGCGGCGCTGCCTCGGGCAGCACCGCGGCTTCGCTCGCGCGCATCCCACTTCGGTACCCAAGGGGTGCGAAGCCGGCCAAGTTCCCCGTCCCGAAACGGAAGCCGTCTGGCACGAGGAGCTCCAAGGGAGCGCGCTCGCTTCAAAGGGGACCCTGACGACGTAGTTCCGTCTGGCTTTACCCGACGGACTTCTAGCGAGAACTCAGAACTGGACCGTCTTCTCGCGCTTGCGGCGACGACGAGCGGCTTCGCTCATCTTTTTCCGCCGCTTCACGGACGGCTTCATGTAGTGCCGCCGCCGCTTCAGCTCGCGAAGGATCCCCTCCGCCGCCATCTTACGCTTGAGGTGCTTGATAGCCCGCTCGATGCCTTTGTCACCGACGGCGACTTCGAGGGGCTTACACTGGATTGCTTCGCTAGGGTTTGCCACGGCAGAATGGGGCATATGACAGACAGGCCCGCGAAGGGCAAGAGGTTTTCATGTCGAGCAGCACCGCGCTCATCGGGGTAAAGGCCCCGCACGGCGCGAAGGCCATCGAGCTGAAATGGGGTGACGGGCAGGCTTTCAGCCTGCCTCATCGCATCGTCCGGGGCTATTGCCCCTGCGCAGGCTGTCAGGGTCACGGAGGCGGCGTCCGGTTCATCGATGCGGGAGAGCCAGACCTCCGCGACATCGGCCAGGTGGGCAACTACGCCCTCGAGCTCGGCTGGGCCGACGGCCACTCGACCGGGATCTATCCCTACACGTTCCTGCGGCGGCTGGGCGAGCTCTACGCCTCCCACGGGGACGCTCTCCCCGAGAAGCTGCCCGAGCTTCCCTGAGGCAGAGCACGTGGCAAAGGTCCTGTTCGTCACCACATCTTTCCCGACCTACGCGGGCGACCCTTCGGGACACTTCGTGCAGACGGAGGCGCGCTTGCGGGCGATGGCCGGCGCGTCCGTCGTGGTGCTCGCCCCCTGGCCTTCGGCGCGCGGCGAGCGAGCCCCGACGCCGGCACACGCCGAGGTCGCTCGGACCACGCCGGGCGTCACGGTGCACTGGGTGGCCGGTGGCGACGCCTTCGGATGGCCCGGCGTGCTCCCACGCCTCGGCGAGCGTCCGTCGCGTGCCGCCGCCATTGCGCGTTTCGTCGTCGATGCCCGGCGCGCCGCACGGCGGCTCGGTCCATTCGACAACGTCGTCGCGCACTGGCTCGTCCCCTCGGCGTGGCCCATCGCGATCGTCGCGCGCGGCTCTCTCGAGGTCGTGGCGCACGGCTCCGACGTGAAGCTCGTCGAGCGTCTGCCGCGCGCGTGCCGCGTGACCCTCGCCCGCACTCTGCTCGCGCGCGGCGCACGCTTCCGCTTCGTCTCCGACGAGCTCTGCGAGCGCTTCGCCCGCGCGACCCTGCCGGCGGTGAGGGCACGGAGTCGCGTCGAGGCGTGCGCCATCGACGTGAACGGCGTCCCTTCCCGTGAGGACGCGCGCGCACGGCTTCGCGTCGGCGACGAACGGCTCGGGGTCGTCGTCGGACGCCTCGTCGCGACGAAGGAGCCGGTGCACGCGGTGAAGCTCGCTGAGCAGCACGTCGAGCGCGTGGTGGTCGTCGGCGACGGCCCCCTCGCGGACGTCGTGCGCCGGAGCTGCCCGCGCGCGCTCCTGGTCGGCAAGCTCCCGCGCCCGGAGGCGCTCGCATGGATCGCGGCGGCGGACCTGCTCATCAGCGCCTCGCGCGAGGAGGGCGCGTCGACGGTGGTACGGGAGGCGCGCGCGCTCGGCACACCCGTGCTCGCCGTGCCGGCCGGCGACCTCGAAGCGCAGGCGCTCCACGATCCGGGCATCACGCTGGTGCGCGACGCCGCGGGCGGCACTACTCGCGAAAACGCGGCATGAGCTCGACGAAGTTGCAGGGGCGCGTCCGCGCGTCGAGCTGCGGCAGGAGGATCTTCGTCATGGCGAGACGCACCGCGCCCGTCGAGCCGGGGAGCAGGAAGACGAGCTTGCCCCTGCATACCGCGCCTTCTGCGCGCGACTGGATCGTGCTCGCGCCGATCTCGGCGTACGAGAGATGACGGAAGAGCTCGCCGAATCCGACGATCGGCTTCGTCACGAGCGGGGCGAGCGCCTCCGGGGTCACGTCGCGACCGGTGATCCCGGTGCCGCCCGTCGCGAGTATGACGTCGACCTCGGGGTCGTCCCCGATCCACTCCTCGAAGGTCGACCGCAGCTTCACGACATCGTCGGAGACGATCTTGCGGCGCGTGACGTGGTGCCCCGCGTCGGTGAGCGATTCCACGATGGCGCCGCCACTGGTGTCGTTCTCCCGCGTCCGGGTGTCGCTGACGGTCAAGACGGCCACGTTGACAGCCACGAATAGTCGCTCGCTCATCGATGAATTTCCTCGTTCGTTACGTTCGTTCGCCGCCGGGGCATGGCGCGCCGGAGGATAGCAGAGCCGCGGCTTTCAGGACCCCGCTGACTCCACGGAAACCACGGACGGCGTTCCGACCAAGCGTTCCGACCGGTTGAGCGGTAACATGCACGACACGTTGGCATCCATCGGCGCGCCCCGCAGTCGTGCGTCGAGCCGGACATGGTGTCTCGCGTGGCTTCTCGTGGTGGGGTGCGCTCGCGGACCCGTCCGCGCGGAGGCGACGCCCTCCGTCGCGAGCGCCGCCGCCACGTCGTCCGATCCGTCCGCCGCACGAGCGGCAAGTGCAGAAGCGGCCCCCGCGGCGAGCTCGAACCTCGCCGCAGCGAACGCACCCACCGTTCGGCCGCCGAACGGCGCGCCCTCCGCCGAGCTCCTCGCGTCCCTCCACCCGAGCGGCTCGCGGACGGTGACGAGCCGCGCCGGGCTCGTCGTGACGTCGGAGGCGAACGCCACGCGTGCCGGCGTCGCAGCGCTCGAGCAAGGTGGAAACGCCGCCGACGCGATCGTCGCGGCGGCGTTCGCGCTGGCGGTCACCTATCCGAGCGCCGGGAACCTCGGCGGGGGCGGCATCATTCTCTATCGGCCGCGGGGCGGCCCCACCGTCGCAGTGGAGTTCCGTGAACGCGCTCCGCGCGGCGTCACGCAACCCGCCTTCGACCGCATGATCGCGGCGCGCGCGATCGGCGCCGCCGCGGTGGGCGTGCCCGGCACCGTGGCGGGTCTCGATCTCGTGCACGCACGCTTCGGACGCCTCGGCCGCGCAGACGTGCTGCGCGCGGCCATCTCCCTCGCGAAGGACGGCTTCGCACTCGGCCGCGGCCAGGCGCAGGCGCTCGGCTGGTCATGGCCCGTGCTCTCGAAGGATCCGCTCGCGAGGCGGGTCTTCGGCGCCGCGAAGGGACCGAAGCCCGAGGGCGCGCGGGTCGTGCAGCCGGAGCTCGCGAGGACGCTCGAGCTCATCCGTGACCAGGGAGATGCAGGCTTCTACGCAGGCGAGACGGCCCGGGAGCTATCGGCGCTCTCCGAGCGCGGCGGGCTTCTCACGCAGGAAGATCTCTCCACGTACCGCGCGGTCGTGCGCGAGCCGCTGCGCACCACGTACCGCGGCTTCGCCATCGAGACGGCGCCGCCGCCTTCCGCCGGCGGCCCGGCGCTCGGCGTCATGCTCGGAATGCTGGAGAAGCTCGAGGCCTTTCGCTATCCCGCGCTCTCCGCCGACGAGCTCCACCTGTTCGCGGAGGCCGCGCGACGCGCGCAGGCGGTTCGGCGCTTCGACGTCGTGGATCCGGATTCTGTCGAGGGTTACGACCTCGCGAAGAAAGAGGCGGAGTGGCTCGACCCGGCGCGCATGCTCCGCGAGCTCACGCCGATCGACATGGCCCACGCGACGCCGTCGCGCGCCGTGCATCCCCTCTATGACGTCGCCGTGAAGGAGCTCGAGCACACCACTCACCTCGCTGCAGTCGACAAGGATGGCAACGTCGCGTCGTGCACGACGACGCTCTCGGCAAGCTTCGGGGCGAAGGTGATGGCTGCGGGCATGGTGCTCAACGACTCGCTCGCCGCCTTCGGGACCGCGGGCGCGAGCACGCCCTTGCCGGGCCGCCGCATGCCTACCTCCATGAGCCCGACTCTGGTGCTGGCTTCCGGTGACCCCGTGCTCGTGCTCGGCAGCCCGGGCGGCGACACGATTCCGAACACGGTGGCGCGCGTCCTTCGAAATTCGATCGACTACGGCATGTCGCTGGATGAAGCGGTCGACGCGCCGCGCATCCACCACGGCTTCGTTCCCGACGAGATCCGATTCGAGAGCGCTCATCCGCCCCCGAAGGCCGTGCTACGCGAGCTCGCGCGGCGTGGGCATCGTCTCTCGAGCAAGACGCAAGCGATCGGCGACGCCAATTCGATCGCGCTTTCGGCCGGCACTGCCCACGGCTACGCGGACCCGCGCGGTGGCGGCCTCGCCCTGGGCGCCGCCACGCGATGAAACGTCAGGGCGAAGGCAGCGGCGACACGCCCGGCGCCAGCGAGACCAGGAGCGCGACGGTGGAGTTCTCCGGCGCGATCTGACCTTCGGCGAGGATCCGCACGACGAGGTCGCCGTTCCCCGCGCTCGGCATCACCGCGACGCGCAGGGCGCGGTGGCTGACGAGCGAGGCGTCGGGCGCCGGGATGGAGCCGTTCGTCGCGACCACGGTCACCACGAGCTCCGCGTCACCGCGAAGCGCCGGGGGCGAGACGGCGCCGACGGATGCCGGCGCAGCGACGGCCGATTCCTCTACCCTGGGGGCCGCTGGCCGCGGCGGCGGCAGCGTCCGCGGGATCTCGAGGACGCCTCGCAACTCGGCGCCCATCTTTGCGAGCGAGAGCGCACGATCGTCGGCTCCGGATTCGGCGGCGGCTTCCGCCGCGCGCCGCACCCACTGGAGCGCTTCGCGGCGCTCGCCCTGCCCCCAAAGGGTGCGTGCCGTTTCCAGAGCCCAGCGCACGTCCTGGGCGTCGTTGGACTCGATGTCGGGAAGCAAAGCGCGGTCGTTCATCTCGACGATAGTGGTGCGATCCGGACGAAAAGACCGGCACCATTTACTGCCACGCCGCGCCCGAATTCGCCATCGTCTTTCGGGCGCTCGACGTTTCCAGGGGGTGTCGCTCGCAACAGATGTGCACGACCTTCACCCGGCCCCCGCGCGGGTCGGTCACCCTTTGCCACGCCGTGCCTCTGGCGGCTCAGAATTTGACGCCGATGGTCGCGCGTCCGCCCGGTGCGACGTTCGCAGAGGCCACCTTGCGCCCGAGCGACGGGTGCACGAACAGCACCACCTGCTTGCCGGCGCCCACGTGGACGTTGTGAAGCGGCGTGGTGCCCATCGGTCGCCCATTCACGACGACGGCCGACGGCGGCGTCGAGGTGATCTCGAGCGTCGCATTGCCGGTCGCCGGTGCTGCAGCCGCCATGGCGGGTGCGGCCGCTGCACGCGAACGAGCGGGCGCCGCCTGGGCGAACGCCGCCGCGCTCGGCGGGTGATACGCCGCTTGCGGCTGTGCCGGGGGCGCCGTCCCTTCTCCGCCGAACGCGATGGTCACTGCACGCTCCGCGGTACCGTCGAAGACGACCTCCTGCGTGAGCTCGTTGAAGCCCTGCTTGAGGGCAGTGACCTCGTGCGACTCATCGGCGGAGAGCTCGATCGACGCGGGCAGATGCCACACCCTGCGACCGTCCACGGCGACCGCGGCACCATCGGCACCCTCGCCCGCCCGAAGGTCGAGCTTGCCGCGCAGGACGCGAAGACGAACGGGACCGAGGCTCCGGACCTCGCCGCGATCGAGCTTCACGACCTCCTCGTAGGGCTGATAGAAGCGCTCGTCGCCGAGAATGCGAACCGTGTGCTCGCCTGGTGCGACGTCGTTCAACGTCACCGGTGGTGCGCCAACGTCGCGGCCGTCCACGGTGACGTGAAGCCCGGAGCCGATCGCGGCGACGCTGAGGCCCGCGGTGGCGCGCTCTTCGCCACTCAGCACGACGTGATGCGCGACCTGCTCTCCCGGCTCGAGCACTACGGCGCGATCGGCGCTCGGCTGCAGGCCCGACCCTGACGCACTCACGAGGTGCATGCCGGGCTTCAGGTCCTTCACGATGCACGGCGCGGAAGTGCAGCGCTCCGTACCGTCGACGCGGACTGCGACTCCCTGGACGGCGGCGCCCGATGGACCCGCGACGGTGACCACGAGCGAACCGCTACGCGAGCGGAGTGCGAACCCGAGGGCCAGCACACCGAAGACCGCCGCGGCGAGGCCGATGAGCCATCGCCTGTTCGAGGTGAAGCCCGGCGGGAACACGGAACCCGCGACCGGCACGACGGAGTGACTCGGCCCGCGCTTCCCGAAATCGGTCGGGACCGGCGCAGGCTTGGGGATCGGCGGGAGCACGCCGCGCATCCCAGGCGACGTTCGGGTGGGTGAGAAGGGCCGCGCCAGCTGGGACGTCGGCGTGTACTCGGAACCCGAGGCCCCCGGCGTGATCTGGATCGACGGAGATTGCTCGACGGTACCAACCGTCGGAGGGGGAACCGCGACGATGAGCGGAACGTCGCTGCCCTCCGAGCCGTCGGAGTCCGGCGCCTCGCGGAGCGGCGGCAGCATCAGACTGCGCGGGCCGTCGCCCTTGCCGTCGAGGGTGATGAGCGGCCGCGTGAGATCCGTGTCGGACGTGTACGGATCCGGCAGCGAAGAGAACATCAGCGAGCCGGCGTCGAGCGAATCCGCAGAGAGTCCGGGGAGCGGAATGGTCGCGTCGTCCCGCAGAAGGTGCGAGTCGCCGTGGTCGAGCCCATCCTCCGATGCCGCGAGGCGTGCCAGCTCCGTGGGCGGCAGGGGCCGCGTCAGATCCTCGCGCGACGGCTCGTCGGCCGCGCCAAACGGCGACACTTCCATTGCGATCGACGGCTGGCTCGGCTCGGGCTTTTCTTCTCGAGCCGGCTCCTGCGGGGGCATCGCGTGGCTCGTCGCCTCTTCGACGTGGGCGCTGGGTGCCGGAGCCGCCGCGTGGTGCGGCATCGGGATCTTCGCCGGCCGCTTGAGGGGCGGAGGAGGAGGAGGCGGGAGGGACAGCCGGAACGGGGCGCGTTCCTCACCTCCGGCGGACGCCCTTCTCGAAGGCGGCGCCGCTGCGGCGGTGGAAACGCGCTCGGGCTCGTGCGCGCCGAGCGCCGAGAGCGACGGCGCCCAGTCGTCGTCCCACTCGTCGATCTTCGTGGGCGCGGGCCATGCGGAGGACGGCCCGAGCTCTGCCAGCCGGCCCTCCGCCGGCGAAGAAAGGGCGTCAAAGATCCCGGCCGAGCCGGCCTCGCGGACAGGCGAGGCATCGCTCACGCGGACGTCGGCGCTGTCCGTGGCCGACGGGGTGTCGCCGCGCAGCGAAAGGGATGCGGCAAACGCGGTTGCCATGTCCGTCTCGCCCGAAGGTCGCTCTTCGCCGTGTACCGTGTCCGGGGTTGAAATACCTCCAAGCAGCTGGTCCACCTCGTCCTCTTGAGCCGAGGGGGCGTCGTGCTCGGCGGCCGTGGCATCTGCGGCAGCGGCCGCGGCTTCCTGCTCGCCCGCGGCTTCCTGCTCGCCCGCGGCTTCCTGCGCCAGCGCGGCGACCTGCGCATCGTGCTCTGCAGCCTCCTCCTCGAAACCGCCAGGAGTCGTCTCGGGGTCGAACGACGCCTTCCGCTCGGGCTCCAGAGCCGACGCTTCCACGGTCGGTGGCACGGCGTCGTCCTCCTGAGCTTCGAGGTGGGGCTCCGGCATGCCCGGCAGCGTGGAGCGTGGGGGAGGCGGTGGGGCGGATGCCCGTGACGAGCTCCCCCCCCTGGGGGGCGGCGCCGATGCGCCGCGTCCACCGCGCATGGAGGGCGGTGGCGGTGGAAGTGAGCGCCTGGGCGCCGCCGACGGGCGAGCGACGTCCGCTTCGTCGCCCTCCTCGACGTCGTCGACGACTTCGACGTCTTCTTCGTCGGCATCGCCGGCGGGAGGAGCGAAGAACTCATCCAGGAGATTCGAGGACCCGGAGTCTCGCGTACTCATCGCTGCATCCTTCGGAGGCGTGGCCCCAATTGGCTGGACCGGTAGGTAGCTGCCGGCCGTTGCACCGCGGCCGAGAGTTTAACCGGGCACCTCCTCCCCCGCATATGGGGCATTTCTGCAGCCGCTACGAACTGATGGCGCGTCTCATGCTTCTTTTGAGCAGATCGCTAGCTTCCGCCGCGTAAAAATAAGGATATCGGGGATGGCCACTCGTCAAGTCATCACGGATTTTTCCGTTGGAGTCGAAGAAGAAGACTCGCGGCACGTAGCCTCCGTACTTCTGGTTGTAGGGCTGGAGCCACGCCGGGTCCTCGTCGTGATTCTGGCGAACCATGACGAGATGCGTCGCGAGCGCCTCCACCTCCGGATCGGCAAAGACCGGAGCGAGCGCCCGGCAGTGAGGGCACCAGTCAGCGTACACCAGCACCATGATGGGCTTCGATTCCTTCTTCGCGAGCGACAGCCCCTCGTCCCAGCTGTGCCACGACACGGTGCCCTTCCACTCGACCCCATGCCCCTGCTCCGGAGGCGGCGCAGGCGGAGACGGCTCTGCCGGTTGGGCGACGGCGGCCTGGACCTCGGTCGCAGCGGCGGGCGGCGCGGCCTTCTGCTCGGCGGCGGGCGGCGTCTTACCGGACTGACAGGCGATGCCGGAGAGCAACGCCACGAGCGCGAATCGATGACCAGGCTGCACGCTCAACGACTAGCACGGCGGGGAGAAGAAGTCCGATGCGCCGGGGCCGACATGCACGCACCTTCGCGCCAGGCTTCACTCGGCCGCGGAGCGTGCCGTTGATCGAGTCGTGCGAGCCGAAATGCCGCGTCCCTGGGCGCTCTTTCTTCTGGTGGCGCCGGTGTACCTTGCGTGGGCCGCGCCGCCGCCCGATCCGCCGGCCATGCGGCTCGGCGTGCAGCAGTGCAACACCCAGTGTCAGACGACGTACACCGACTGCATCGATCGATGCGACGGCGTCCCCGAGTGCCAGGCCTCGTGCGGCCGCAGCGTGATCGAATGCGTAAAGAGCTGCAGCGCGCCGAGCCCACCAGGCAGCGGTTCGACACGACCAGGAGCGTTGCCGACGGCGAGCTCGGCGCCGCCTTCGCCGAGCGGCGCGCCGCCGGCGAAGGGCAAGCGTGCCCCCCCGAAGGGCACGCCGAAGCCGGGCGCCCCGGCGCCGAAGCCGGGC
>CAYUAW010000041.1:2479-6092 GCA_964442485.1 uncultured Polyangiaceae bacterium | reverse complement strand
CGCCGAAGCCGGGCGCCCCGGCGCCGAAGCCGGGCAAGCCGTAGCGCGCACGGGACGCGCGCGGGACCCAGCGCGCTTCGCAGGCGCGCTGCTGGCGTTCGTGGCAAGTCTCATTGTCACATTTGTCGCCACCGGACGCCAGGCGAAGGCGGCGGACGCCGAGGACGAGCCGTTCGTCGTCACGACGCACGCGCTCTGCGAGGGGGGCTCACTCGTCGTGAGCCCGGTGAAGGGCGCCGCCACCGTCGCCGTGTGCAGCACACCGGCAAGCGAGGAGCTCGACGACGCGCTGAAGCTCGAGCTCGCACGCCGAGGAGGCGAATGGTCGCGCGACGTCGTGGATGGCGTCTCGGTCGGCTGTCTGTCGTTGCCGCCTGCGGAGCTCGCGTTCGGGGCGTGGCTCTCGGCGCGCGCCCTCGACCGGAGAGCCCCTTCGCGAGACCTTTCGCGAACAGCGCTCGACTCGTTCGAGCCGAGCATCGCGCGCGCCGTGCTGCTCGCGCTCGAGGGGACTACCTTCATGACCACCACGAGAGTGCCGCATTTCATGGTGGTGGTGACGGGCGCCGTCGACACGTCGCAAGCAGAAGAGCTCGCGGCGCGCCACTTCGGCGCAGGCGACGAACGACCGCGGGGCGAAAGGGCCGCGCCGTGGCAGACCGAGCAGACGACGGAGCGGATGACCGCCACGCAGTGCGACGTCACGTCTCCCCGCGCCCGCTACGCCTGGCTCACTCCCGAAGGCGTCGACGAAGAGGTCGGTATCCGCGTCGCGCTCGAGGTGCTGGGGGGCGGCGCGCGAGCTCGCCTGCCGCGGCTCTTCTCCGATACGCGCATCGGAAAGCACGCCGAGGCGTGGACCGTGCACCTTCCCGGGGGCACGCTCTCCGGGCTCTACGTCGAGCCGTCGTCGCACGTGTCCATCGATCGCCTGCGTCGCTTCGTCGACGGCGCGCTGAAGCAGCTCCGGCTCGTGGGGCCCTCGCGCCGAGAGCTGGCGCGCGCCAAGGGACGACTACTCCAGGGCCTCTACGCCGAGTGGCAAGAGCCGCTCGCGCTCGGACGTCTGCTCGCCTCCTACGAGATGTCACGCGGCGGCGCGGCCCGTGCACCGGCCGACGTGAGGGCTCTCGAGCGGGTCACCGCGCGGGACGTCTCCAGAGCGGTGCTGCGCGGCCTCGTCGATGCGCGCCGGACCACCGTGGAGATCTATCCGCCGTCTTTCCCCACCGACGATCCGCGCGTCGCGCGGCAACGACTCTACACGATCGCCGACGGCGACACGCTCTCGACGATCGCCGACCGCTTCCAGGTGAGCGTCGCGGCAATCGCACGCGCCAACGACCTCGATCCGAAGTATGCGCTCACGCCGGGCCAGCCGCTCTGGATCCCGCCGCCATAGTTCCAGAGCTCTCCTGGGTCGACTCCGTGTTTCGCCCCGCCCGAAGGGCAAGCGGGGCGAAACACTCTGCTCAGGCAGAGATCCGAGCTCTGTGACGACTACCCAGGTTTGTCGACCCAGCTGAGCGCTGGGTCCATTTCCAGAGCTGGCCCGGATCGACCCGTGCCTGTCATAAACGCTCAGCGGATGCTGTCCTTGCAGCCGATCTGCAGGTTCACGACCGCGCCCGGGTCCGAGGTGATGATGCTGCTGCACGTGTTCGGGCACACGATGATGCGCTCGGGCGTCCCGGCAGGCGGCGCGATGTCGTAGTGCCAGGCAGGACCCGTCGCCGACGCGCACGCCGCGTCGTTGTCGACGTAGACGAGCTGCTGCTTCTGGCCGCCCGACTTCGTCACTTCCAGGTTCACCTTGCCGTAGTCGAGCATGGCGCTGCCGGTGCTCGGGGGGATCTTGAAGTCGCAGGAGACGAGCGCTGACCCGCGGATGGCCTGGAGCGCGGCCTGGAACTGCTTCGTGACGTCCCCGCTGGTGTCGACCACGAATGCCTTCGTGGTTCCACCGGCCTTCGCGATCGTGTCGAGGTTCGCGGGGCTGTCGGTGTCGTCAGGGCCGAACACACCGATGACGAACGTATTGATGCTCGGGGTGGCCGACACGCCGTTGTTCGCAAGGGCGGCAACTCCGGTGATGTCGGTTGGCGTGCACTCCGTGGGCAGGCCGTCCGTGGCGAGTACCGCGACTACGCGGTGCCCCGGATTCGCCTTTGCCCAGGTGCTAGCTTCCGTGATGGCGCCCTGGAGCGCAGGCGCGGTGGGAGTCCTGCCCTCCGGCGTGGTGCCGTCGATGGAGCTCATCAAGGGCATCGCGTTGCCCGGAAGCGGCGCGATCGCGACGGCGGGAGTCGCGTAGACGTCCTGAGTGCACTGGATGCCGTTCACGCACCAACGATCCGGAACGTCGATGCAGTTGCCGAGCCCGCCCGTACAGGTCCCGCCGATCGGCGAGCAGAACTCCGGGCTGCCGCCGACGGGATAACGCTCGCAGACGCCGAAGGGAATGCACCTGCCGCCGCCCTTGCAATCGGAGTTCCCCGCGCAAGGAGTGACGACCCCCGTGTTGTCGCACGAGGCGAGGAAGCACGGCCCGCCCGCGCCGCACTGCGCGTTGGTCGTGCAGACCGCGGGAACGCCGGCCTTCAGCTGAGGGAAATACTGCAGGCCCACTCCCATGCCCGCGGACGCCGGATCGTTCACGAACGACTCGAGCGCGGTACGTATTGCGTCCCACTTGGTGGGGCCGGCGCCGGTGACGTCGAGCATCGATGACGACTTGTCGAGAAGAACGTACATGTCGAGAGGTGCCGTCTCGCCCTTGCTGACCACTTGCGCGCAGGCGCCGCCGTCTAGCGACTTCGAGTTGCCCACACCGATGAGGAGCGCGCCGGCTCCGCCTTCACCTGTGGACACCGCGCCGCCCAGCGATGCGCCTGCCGCTCCCGAAGACGCAGCCGAGCCCCCGATCCCGCCGTCCTTGCCGCCCCCACCCCCCGCTCCGCTGTTCGCGTTCGAACCGCACCCCGCACACGCAAGGAGCACGGCGAGGGCGAAGAGCTCCGCCACCGTTCGATTGGCTCGCATGGCCCGAATGCTCTCACGCCCCCGGGATGTGCGCCACCCACGTACACGAACCGCCAAAGAGGTGAGCTCGGAAGGTCAAAAATAACTGCACGGTTACCGGATCTGGGATGAATCTCGCTTCATAAGGCGGAGGGAGAGTGTGTCGGGGGAGAGCAGGAGCAGGAGCGAGCGGGAGGCAGTGCAGGAGCGGGAGGCAGTGCAGGAGCGGGAGGCAGTGCGAGAGCGGCAGGCAGTGCGAGAGCGGATTGGGTCGGAGAGGAAGCGGAATGAAGAGCGCGGATTGCTTTCAGAACGAGAAAGTCGCGAGACGATTCTGGTTGGCGCGGTGGAAAATCAAACACGAGTGAGACAACCGGCGGAGCCGGCGCGGACTGCTCTCAGCACGCGAACGTCGCGAGACGATTCTGGTTGGCGCGGTGGAAAATCAAACACGAGTGAGACAACCGGCGGAGCCGGCGCGGACTGCCCGCGACGTCACTCCGAAATACGCTGTCCAGTCGTCAGCCCGAGTGGCGCAGCCACGAGGGCCGCCACGACCTCGAAGGCATGGAAGAACAGATCACGATCCTCC
>CAYUAW010000041.1:0-2379 GCA_964442485.1 uncultured Polyangiaceae bacterium | reverse complement strand
AGCCACGAGGGCCGCCACGACCTCGAAGGCATGGAAGAACAGATCACGATCCTCCAATGAAGGGCGAGCGAGACTACCGGCGAAGCCGGCGCGGGCTGCTCTCAGCACGCGAACGTCGCGAGACGATTCTGGATGGCGCGGTGGAAAATCAAACCCGAGCGAGACTACCGGCGAAGCCGGCGCGGGCTGCTCTCAGCGCGCGAACGTCGCGAGACGATTCTGGATGGCGCGGTGGAAAATCAAACCCGAGTGAAACTACCGGCGGAGCCGGCGCGGACTGCTCTCAGCACGCGAACGTCGCGAGACCTACCCCCAGGGCACGACCCAAACACAAAATAACGACTGCCCTCCCAGAGGGCATGGGAGGGCAGTCTAGATTCCGGGAGGCAGTGCGAGGCTATGAATCGATTGCGGTGCGCGCGATCATCCGCCGCCGCCGCGTCGCTGAAAGGTCGGAATGTCCCACTCGTGCTCCATGCTTGCCTGCGACGGAGCGGACGGGAACGTGATGCGATCGCGCACATGAGGCAGCTGCGACTGCGCGGTGCCGCCGGTGGGCGGCGCGCTCGAGTGGGCGTGGAGGGTCTGCGCGGGGGCTTGCCGGCGCACGGAATAGGCGGGCTCCGCGTGGTGCTGGCCGTGCGACGAGCGCGTCGCGGGTGACGCGCTCTCCCGCTCGATCGGCTGGCGACTCGCCTGCTTCATGAGGTGCGCGTGCTCCTCGTTGGCGCGGTCGAAGCCGGTGGCGATGACCGTCACCTTGAGCATGTCGGCCATGGACTCGTCCACGGTGGCGCCAAAGATGATGTTCGCGTCCTCGTGTGCCTGCTCCTGGACCAGTGTGGCGGCTTCCTGGATCTCGCGCATCTTCATGTCGGGGCCGCCGACGATGTTGATGAGCACCCCCGTGGCGCCGTCCACCGAGATGTCATCCAGCAGCGGCGAGGTGATCGCAGCCTGCGCGGCGAGCCTCGCGCGGCCTTCGCCCTTCGCGCAGCCGGTACCCATCAGGGCGCGGCCCATGCTGTTCATGACCGCGCGCACGTCGGCGAAGTCGACGTTCACGATGCCCTCCTGCGTGATGAGGTCGCTGATCCCCTTGATGGCCTGGAACAGCACCTCGTCCGCCTTGCGGAAGGCGTCGACGAAGGTGAGCGACTCGTCGGCGAGCGTGATGAGCTTCTCGTTCGGGATCGTGATGAGGGTGTCGACGTGCTCCGTCAGCACCGCGAGCCCCTGCTCGGCGTGGCGCGCGCGCTTGCGCCCCTCGAAGATGAACGGCTTGGTGACGACGCCGACGGTGAGCGCGCCTTCTTCCCGCGCCAGCTGCGCGATGATGGGCGCGGCGCCCGTCCCGGTGCCGCCGCCCATGCCGGCGGTGACGAACACCATGTCGGCTCCGGAGATCGCGTCCTTCAGCCGTGTCACGTCCTCCAGGGCAGCCTTGCGCCCGCGCTCAGGGTCGGCGCCCGCGCCGAGGCCCTTGGTGACGGCCCCGCCGATGGGGATCTTCACGGGAGCCAGGTTGGCGTTCAGCGCCTGGGCGTCGGTATTCACCGCGATGAACTCCACCCCTTCGAGCCCGAAGTGGATCATCGTGTTGATGGCATTCCCTCCCGATCCGCCACAACCCACGACCTTGATCCGCGCGCTGTAGCTCGCCATCTCGTCTGCAAATTCGATCGAGAAACTCATTTTGTCCTCCCAGCCAGTGCTCGAGCGATGCGATCTCCCGGAGGTCACGGGGTGCCTCTCCCCGCTCACGATCGAGTCGTGAGACCTCCGTTCGGTTGCTTCACTCTTCGCGCTGTGCCGACCTGCCTTCCGTTTTGTCGCTCCGAAATCTCAAAATGCCGCCTTGAACCATGTCCAGAACCCGCCCCGATGGGCCTGCTGCGGCGTCACGATGTGGCGGGGCTCCGGCTCCGCGCGCTCCGCGGCCTCCGCGCGCGCTCGAGCCTCCGCGAGCTTGCCGGCGCCGAAGCGCACCAGGCCCACGCCGGTCGCGTATTGCGGACCCTGCACGAGCTGCACGATGCCCTTCACGCCGATCGGGAAGCCGAGCCGGACGGGCATTCCGAGTACTTCCTCGGCGCACTCGACCATGCCTTCCATGAGGACCGCGCCACCCGTGAGCACGAAGCCGGCGCTGATCTGCTCGATCAGCCCCGCCTCCTCGATGCGACGGCGCGCCTCGCTGAAGATCTCCTCCACGCGAGGCTCGATGATGTCCGACACCACGCGGCGCGCAACCTTGCGCGGGGCGTGGCCGCCGACGCCGGGGACCTCGATCTCCTCGTCGTCCGCGATCATGCGGCCGAGCGCGCAGCCGAAGTTGCGCTTGAGACGCTCGGCCTCGCCGCCCGGCGTGCGCAGGCC
>CAYUAW010000040.1:7684-33637 GCA_964442485.1 uncultured Polyangiaceae bacterium | reverse complement strand
GTCGCGACGCGGTAGCCGGCTGCGCCGGGTACGGTCTCTATGAGTGCCGCGTAGGCGCCGAGCGCCGCGCGAAGGTTCGTCACGTGGCTATAGACGCTGCGAACGGCCCCGTCGTCGTTGCGGTTCAGGGCCTCGCTGGCGATCTGCTGCGGCGACGCCGGCCGGCCGTCGCGTCCGGCGAGAAACGCGAGGATCGCGCGCTCGGCTCGGCGCAGCCGGTGCCGCCCGGTCGGCGTTCCCAGGTCGCGCTCGAACAGCGTGAAGGGCCCGAAGACCAGCGGCTGATCCGCGCCCTCCCGGGGCGGTGCCGCCGACCAGCGCTCGCTGTGCGTCGTGCTCTCGCGCCGCGCGTCGAGCAGCGCGACCAGGTCGCGCAGCGTAAGCTCGTCGTCCGGCTTCGCCATCGGGACGGCGCCCCCGCGAAACGCGAGCGAGGCGAGCTCGGACGTGAGCCAGTTCGACACGACGGCCACCGCCGGCGGCGGCTCGAGCCGCCGGAGATCGGGAAGGAGCTCGACGCCGAACCCGTCACCGAGCTTGTTGTCGACGAACGCATACGCGCACGGCTGCTCCTGCCAGCGCGCGAACAGCGTCCGCGCCTCCGCGAGGGACGTGGCGACGACAGCGGTGAACCCGCAGCGCTTGAAGAGTCTTTCGAATGCCCGCACCGCGTCCATCTCGTCCTCTACCAACAAGATCCTGGCGGCCCCTTCCCGATTCACGCTCACGTTTCGCTATTTTCCTTCGTTCATCGCCTGATGCGCGCGAGCTCTTTCAGTCACGCGTTCCCGACGCGCGAACGATCGCATAGTCGCATCAGCGAAGATACCCACACCAAGCTGTCTGCAGGAACCCCTTCCTCACGCACTCGAACGCAACCAGATGCAAGCCCCATCGCTCCTCGAGCGGTGACACGCCATTTTTTTGACGGCCTCGCGCCACGGGAGCAATTTGAACTCGTTTTTAAGTCCGGTCGTTCCGGCAGGGGACTAAACTCAGCCACGCTTGGCGGGGGGTGGCTGTCCGATGCCGAGGCGTCGCGCCTCCCGAGCGCGTTCACGCGCCTCGCGGATGCAATGGACGCGGTGCCAGCGAAGCGCGTCAAGGCGTTGCGTTACGCCACGCCTTCTCGAGCGTGCCAGCGACGCAAGCGCACATGGACTTCCCCTTCCGGGCGAGTTCCCATTCCGTTCAGGTGTGTGATCCGAGCTTGGCGGCCCGGCCGTCCCCAAACACCGGAGGTGCCGAGAAACCGTGCAGATGCCCCTCCTTGCGAGGGTGACCGGCGGCGGGACCGGTCTGACCCCGTGCCTCGCTCCGGCTGACATTGCTCGAGGCTCGGGAGACGCCTAAGGTTGGCGCGAAAACAATGTGGAACTCACTGCCCGGCTTCGGAACCGGCATCCTGTACGCGGTCCTCGTGGCCGCTGCCTACACGTTCGCGGTGGCCGTGGCCGCCGGACGGGGTCAGCCGCGCCTGCTCGAGTCCGCGCGCCGCGGCGCGTTCGCGACCTCGGGCCTCGTCGCGCTCGGCGTGCTCGTGCTGGCCTACGCCTTCGTGACGCACGACTTTCGCATTCGCTACGTCACCCGTTACAGCGATCGCTCGATGCCCACCGGCTACCTCATCGCGTCGCTTTGGGGCGGTCAGGATGGGTCGCTCCTGTGGTGGTCGTTCTTGCTCTCGGGTTACACCACCGCGTGCGTGTTCTGGCTGCGCGGAAAGTACAGGCAGCTCCAGCCGTACATCATCGCGACCCTCATGGTCATCATGGGGTTTTTCTGCATCCTGATGCTGTTCGCCGCGAACCCCTTCGAACCAAACCTCGCGGGCGCGAAGCTCGACGGCGAAGGGCTGAACCCGCTCCTGCAGAATTACTGGATGGCGATCCACCCGCCGAGCCTCTACACGGGCTTCGTCGGCTGCTCCGTTCCATTCTCGTTCGCCATCGCGGCGCTCGTGACGGGGCGCCTCGACAACGAGTGGATCATCGCGGTCCGCAAGTGGATGCTGTTCGCGTGGCTTTTTCTCTCCATCGGCAACGCGCTCGGCATGGCCTGGGCCTACGAGGAGCTCGGCTGGGGTGGCTACTGGGCGTGGGATCCCGTCGAGAACGCCGCGTGCTTGCCCTGGTTCGGAGCGAGCGCCTACGTGCACTCCACCATGATCCAGGAGCGCCGGAACATGCTGAAGATATGGAACGTCGTGCTCATCACGATCACGTTCCTGCTCACCATCTTCGGCACGTTCCTGACGCGCGCCGGCCTCATCTCGAGCGTCCACGCATTCGCGCAGAGCGACATCGGAATCTTCTTCCTCTGGTTCATGGGGTTCATCTTCGCCGTCACGGCCGGGCTCATCGTCTGGAGGCTCCCGCAGCTCAGGAGCCGCGGGCAGATAGAAGCCGTGCTCAGTCGCGAGGCGGCCTTCGTCGTGAACAACTGGCTGCTCATGGGCATCGCGACGTTCATCCTGATAGCGACGATCTTCCCGCGCATCAGCGAGTGGCTGTGGAAGGAGACGGTGACCGTCGGGCCGCCCTTCTTCAACCGGTGGATGGCGCCTCTCGGGCTCGGCCTGCTCCTCCTGATGGGAATAGGGCCGCTCTTCGGCTGGCGGAAGACTAGCGGCGTCTCGCTGAGAAAGGCGTTCGCCTTCCCCTCGGCCGTCGCCTTCACCGTCGCCCTGCTCCACGTCGTGATCGGAAAGCGCGTCGGTTTCCCCGCGTTCGTCCAGCAGGACGCCTTCTACCCCGGCATCGCCGGCACCCTGCTGCAGAAGCTCGGCTCCGTGTCACCCGCTCTGACCATCTCCCTTGCCGCATTCAATTTCGCGGTCGTCGGTCAGGAGTTCTACCGCGGCATCGCGGCGCGACGGAGCAAGTACACTTACGAGGGGGTGTTCGAGGCGCTGCGCCACGTGGTGGACAAGAGCCGACGGCGTTACGGCGGCTACATCGTGCACATCGGCGTCGGGCTGATGTTCGTCGGTTTCTGCGGGCGCTCCTGGGAGATCGAGCACGAGGCGTCCATGTCGCCCGGCGATCAGCACGAGATCGGCGAGTACACCATCACCTATCGCGGCCCTCGCATGGAGGTCGACCCGACCAAACGGATGATCTTCGCCGACGTCGACGTCGAGCGAGGCGGCAAGAGCATCGGCAGGATGAGCCCTGCGCGGTTCATCTACACGAAGGCCGGTCAGCCGACGACGGAGGTGAGCATGATGCGCGGCCTCCGCGACGACCTCTATCTCGTCGTCGGAATGATCGATCCGCAGACCAAGCATGCGACGTTGCGATTCCATGTGAACCCTCTGGTGTCGTGGGTGTGGATCGGCGTGCTGGTCCTGATGAGCGGCGCGTCGCTCTCTCTCTGGCCGGAAGTGCGCTTGCGCGAGGTGGGCGTGTGGGGCTACCTGCGTGCCACGGCGGGCGCTGCCACGAGCATCATGCTGGCCATCCTGTTTGCCACGTCGTCCGCGCGGGCCGCGACCCCGGTCGCCGGACGTCACCCGCCCGCGGATCCGACACCGACGATCGCGAAGACTCCGTCCGCACCGCTGACCCCGTTCGCGCTCGGCGCGGCGGTGGCCCTCGGGGCCGGAGCCGTGGCAGGCTCGTTGCGCCGGCGCAAGCCGCAGCCCTGAACCGCGTCTCGATTGGCACAGCTCATCCATAAGATGGACATGAACCGCCTCCTTGGCGACTCCGCGAAGTGGGTCGCACCGGTCGTCATACTGACTGCGCTGATCGTGGGCGCCACGGCAGGCCTCGGTCCGTCGCTGCTCGTCCTCGCGGGCGGCATGCTCACGGGAGTCGTCTTGCTCTTCTGGTCCAGCATCGGCCGCCTGACCGGGGAGTCTCCCCTCAGCCTGGAGGAGGCCATCGGCCTGGGCGCCCCGAGCCCGGAAGAAGAACGGAAGCGGTCCATCCTCCGCGCGTTGAAGGACCTCGACTACGAACGCAGCGTCGGCAAGATCAGCGACGAGGATTTCGCCGAGCTCTCGGCGCGCTACCGTGCGGATGCGAAGGCCCTGCTGAAGCTCATCGACGCAGAATCGGCGCCAATGAGGCAGCGCGCCGAGGAGCGGCTCGCTGCACGCCTGCGCGGAGAGAAGGCATCCGACGCACCGCGGAAGGGGAAGAAGGCGAAGGCGAAGACAAAATCCGCGGAGGGCCAGGTGCCCTCGGCCGAGACGCCCGCCGCAAGCGCGCCTGCTTCCGACGCCCCCGTCCAGGCGGTGCCAGCACCGCCTCTGGCCACCACGCTCTGTCCTTCGTGCGCCACGCCCAACGACGGCGACGCGGCTTTCTGCAAGCGATGCGGAGTGGCTCTGACGAAGCCCGCAGGGGTGGCGCAATGAGCAGCGCCCGGGCACGTCTCGCCGCCCTGGGCTTCGCCGCGGTGACGGCCTCTGCGGCCTCTGCCAGTGCCCAGGCGCCCGTGGACCCGGATCAGCCGCTGCCGCCGGGACACCCCTCGGTCGGACCGAGTGACGCACCGGACGACGACTCCGGCGACTCCGGCGACTCCGATCCGCAAGCGATGCCCCCCGGGCACCCGGGCGCTCCAGGCGGGGAGTCCCCTCAGGATCGGACCTCGCCCGCTCCAGATCTCCGGGCAGGGACCATCGAGGTGCACCTGCACGACGAGAAGGATCAGCCCATCAGCGGGATGCCGGTGCAGCTCGCCATCATGAAGCAGGACGTCGCGGAGGGCGATTCTCACACCGAGCGCATGGGCACCACCGACGCACGCGGCGTCGCGCGGTACGAGGGGCTTCCGAATGGCTCGGCCTACACCTTTCGCGTGAGCGCCACGAAGGACGGCGGCTCGTTCGCCACGGAGCCGATTCGCCTGGGCGAGATGGGCGGCCAGCGCGTGCTGCTCCACGTGTTTCCCGTCACGCGTGATCTGCGTCAGGCCCTCGTCGGCATGCGCGGCGTGCTGTTCATCCAGCCGCGCGAGGACGTCTTCCATATCGAGGCAAACTTCCAGATCCTGAACATCGGCACGCAAGCGTGGGTGCCGACCGGGGTGCGCATCACGCTGCCGGCGGGGGCCAAGGCATTCCGTCCCAGCGACTCCGCGAGCGACACCCGAGTCGATCGCGGCGCGTCGGGTGCGGTGGAGCTCCTCGGTACGTACTCGCCCGGCCAGCGCGAGGTCGGTTATCAGTTCCAGCTCGACAACGAGCACGAGCTGCGTCGAAAGTTCCAGATCGCACTGCCGCCGCACGTGGCCGAGCTTCGCATCGTCGCCGAGGGCGCACGTGGCATGGTGCTCAGCGCAGACGGCTTCCCCGACGCCGAGCCGATGCAAGGCCAGGATGGGAGCCGCTTGCTCGTCACGGGACGGCGCCTCGCACGCGGCGATTCGGCGCTCGATTTTGTCGAGGTCACGCTCGACAATCTGCCCGTGCCGAGCCCGGGTCGCTGGTACGCCGTCGTCGTCGCCTGCGGGCTCGCAGGGCTCGGGCTGACCGCCGCGTTCCGGCGAAAAGGGCCGGGACAGCTACGCTCGAAGACGGTCGACGCGGCCGAGGTCGAGGAGGCCGAGGAGCTCGTTCTGGGGGAGCTGGTGGCCCTCGAGAAGCTCCGCCGTGAAGAGCGCATCGGGCCTCGGACGTACGAGGAGACGCGCCTCGAATTGCTGGATGCTCTGGCACGTCTCGAGCTCCACCGAACCATTGCCTGAGCGGCTCCCCAGCATGGCCAGGGCGTCCGTCCCGCCAGCCGATTCGCCAGTTTTCCTTCTCCACAGTCTGTGGATAACCTCCGGAGAAGCCTGGCGATAAACAGTCACGATTTTGCCGGCAGTGTGGCACCGACATTTCCTCCCCAGGTTGCCGTACTGCGTCACCCTGGAGAAATCCCCAGGCGGACCGACAAATTAACCTTACCGATCCATCGGTTACAGCACTCTCCCCAGAATCCACAATGCCTACGGAGACCACTTCTTCTTTAATCTCAAATAGATCAGAAGAGAGTCGGACCGGATGAGCGGGATCCGGAGCCGACGAGCGCGAGCCACGTCTCCGCGCTGGAAGCGCCAAGCCCCCAAGACTAGAGCTCAACGGCCATGCAAGTCGCCGTCGCGAAGAAGGACCTGCTCCGGGTGGTCGCTCGTTGCCAGGGAGTGGCCGACAAGAAAAGCACCATGCCCGTGCTGGGCAATGTGCTGCTCGACGTCAGCGGACCAGGTTCGTTGCGGCTCGCCGCGACGGATCTGAATCTCGCCGTGACAGGTCAGATCAACGCCGAGGTTCAGAAGGGCGGTTCGATCGCAGTCGGCGCGCGCGATCTCTTCGAGCGCGTGAAGATGATGCCCGAGGGGCTCCTGACGATCGCGACCAGCGAGGGATCGGGCGCGACGATCCGCGCCGCGAGCTCGGCGCGAAGGTACACGCTGCACGGCATCCCAGGCGACGAGTTCCCGTCGATCCCCGAGCCCGACGCGACGGCGCCGACGTTCTCGCTCGGAGTCGATGCGCTCTCGACACTCATCGCGCGCACACACTTCTCGATCTCGACGGACGACACGCGCCTGCACCTGAACAGCGCGCTCTTCGAGTGGGACGGCAACCGCGTGCGTATGGTGACGACGGACGGCCACCGGCTGTCGAAGATGGAGGTCACGGTCCCCGGCAAGCAGGCGACGGCGACGATGCTGATCTCGCTGAAGGGCATCCAGGAGCTCCGGCGCCTCGCCGACGAGGCGCGCACGGAGACGAAGAGCGATGCCGACGGTTTGTCGATCGAGCTCATCCAGAGCGGCGCCAATGCGTTCTTCCGGCTCCCGGGGCTGCAGTTCAGCGTGAAGCTCGTGGATGCGCAGTTCCCGCCCTACCAGCAGGTCATTCCGCGCAACGTGGAGCGTACCGTGGTCGCTCCGCGAGCCTCGCTGACGGACGCGCTGCGCGCCGTTTCCATCGCCGCGAGCGATCGCACCGGCGGTGTGAAGCTCACCCTCTCGCGCGGTACCATGCGCTTCTCGAGCGAGAGCCCGGACAGCGGCGAGGGCTTCGACGAGGTGCCCGTCGACTACGACGGCAACGACGTCACCATCGGCTTCAACGCGCGCTACTTCCTCGACGTTCTCGGCGGCCTCGACGAAGAGCGCGTCGAGATCGGTATCGGTGGCGAGCTCGATCCCGTCGTGGTTCGACCGAGCGGCTCGGCCGACTACCTCGCCGTGATCATGCCGATGCGGATTTGACGAGTCGCATCGTCTTCGAGAGGGTCAGGGTCGGCGACTTCCGCAACATCGTTGCACTCGACTTCGAGCCGTCGCCCGGGATCAACGTGATCACGGGCGACAACGGACAGGGGAAGACGAGCGTCCTCGAGGCGCTGTACTTCGTGGCCACGACGCGGAGCTTCCGCGCCGAGCGGCCGCGCGAGATGCTCCGCGAAGGCGCGGAGATGCTGTCGGTCCGGGCGCGCATCGTGGAGAGCAGCATCGCGCGCGAGCAGCGCGTCACGCTCGGCGCGCGGACCCGCTCCGTGCAGATCGACGGCAAGAAGCCGGAGACCCTCGGTCGCTACGCGACGCGCACCCCGGTGGTCGTCTTCCATCCCGGCGACCTGACGATCCTCACCGGAGCGGCGAGCGAGCGACGGACGCTGCTCGACCGCGTCGCGCTCTTCATGGGCCCCGAGAGCGCCGATCACCGGCAGCGCTATACGCGCGCCGCCAGGGCCCGCAAGACGGTGCTGGAGGAGCGCGGCACCATGGCACCGGACCTGTCGCCGCTCGAGCAGCTGATGGCGCTCCACGGCAGCGCGCTCAGCCGCGCGCGGCTCGCGGCTGCCGAACGGCTCATCGATGCGCTTGGCCCGCTCGTGGGCGAGATGGCCGCGCCCGACATCTCGGTGACGGCGCACTTCGTCCCCGGCGGTTCGCTAGACCGGGGGGAACTCGAGGCGGAGCTCGGGCGAAGGAGAGACCAGGACCTGCGTCAGCGCAGCGTCGGATATGGACCGCAGCGTGACGACCTGGACGTCCGCCTGAACGGCCGCAGTGTGCGCCGACACGCTTCCCAGGGGCAGCAGCGGATCTTGACACTGGCCCTCAAGGCCGCCGAGCTCGCCTGCGTGCGAGAGGCGCGCGGGGCCGAGCCCGTTCTTTTGCTCGACGACGTCTCCAGCGAGCTCGATCCTGCGCGGACTGGAGCCGTCTTCGAGTTCCTGCACGGGACCTCGAGTCAGGTTTTCGTCACCACGACCCGACCCGAGCTATTCGCGACGCCGCGCCTCACGAGCGGCGCACGAGTCGATTTCCGGCTCGTCGCGGGCGCGTTCGCATGAGCCCTTGCGGGCCTTGCATACGACGCCTCGAATGGCCATCTAGGAGTGTTGGCGGAGGTTGTCTCCTGGTGCGCCGAGCGCAGCGGAAAAGCCCGCAGAAATGTTGTCGTTTGGCGTGCTTCCGGGAGCCCTCCGGACCCTTGCCCGAAGGGGCCTTCAGAGGTATATCCACAGGGGTTTTTTGGAGTGTGCCGCTTCCTCGATTCAGTGTTGTCTCTGGGTGGCCACTCCGCATGAACCCGACCAGCGGGAACAGTCGCGCGCCAGACTTCCGGCGCCCCTCTCGCTGAAGCAACACCCACTCTACGCGAGGTTCTGATCGTGACCACGGAGGCGATCCAGAAAGATCCGGCGGCGGTGCCGTCGAAAGCCGGCGAGTACGGCGCGAACAGCATCACGGTGCTGGAAGGGCTCGAGGCCGTTCGCAAGCGACCCGGTATGTACATCGGCGACGTCCATGACGGGTCGGCGCTGCATCACCTGGTGTGGGAAGCGGTCGACAACGCGGTCGACGAGCACCTGGCGGGTCACTGCAAGATCATCCGGGTGACCGTGCACTTCGACGGGTCGATCACGGTGGAGGACGACGGGCGCGGTATCCCGGTCGGGATCATGCCCGACCGTGGCGTCAGCGCGGCCGAGGTCGTGATGACCGTCCTCCACGCGGGCGGTAAGTTCGATCATTCGAGCTACAAGGTGAGCGCGGGGCTCCACGGCGTCGGCGTCAGCGCGGTGAACGCCGTGTCGGAGTACCTGCGGCTGGAGATCAAGCGCGAGGGCAAGGTTTGGTTCCAGGAGTACTGCCGGGGCGTCCCGCAGGCCTCCATCGCCGCCATCGGGGAGAGCTCCGCGACGGGGACGAAGCTCACCTTCAAGCCCGATACGCAGATCTTCTCGATGGTCGAGTACAACTACGGCATGCTCGCCAATCGCCTGCGCGAGCTCGCCTTCCTGAACTCGGGCCTCGTCATCGAGCTGGAGGACGAGCGAGAGAACGGTCAGCGCGAGCGCCTCGAGTACAAGGGCGGGATCAAGGAGTTCATCGCGCTCCTCAGCCAGACGAAGGACCCGGTCCACGAGGACGTCATCGCCTTCGACGCCGAGACGCCGAGCGAGGCCGGCGGCAACGTGAACATCATGCTCGACGTCGCGATGCAGTGGACGGGCAGCTACACCGAGCAGATCTTCTGTTACACGAACAACGTCTTCAACAAGGACGGCGGCACCCACCTCACGGGTTTGCGCTCGGCGCTTACGCGCACCCTGAACACCTACGGTCAGGCGCAGAACCTCTTCAAGGAGGTGAAAAACGGCCTCACCGGTGACGACACGCGGGAGGGGCTCATCTGCGTGGTGCACGTGAAGCATCCGGACGCCTCGTTCGATTCCCAGACGAAGTCGAAGCTCGTCTCGAGCGAGGTGAAGGGCGCCGTGGAGACGATCGTCTCGGAGCAACTCGGCCGCTTCTTCGAGGAGCACCCCCAGACGGCCAGGAAGATCCTCGACAAGGCCATCGTCGCCGCGAAAGCGCGAGAAGCCGCCCGCAAGGCGCGGGAAGTGGTGCGCAAGGGTGTCCTCGATACGACGTCGCTCTCCGGAAAGCTCGCGGACTGCCAGAGCAAGGACCCGGCCCAGTGCGAGATCTACATCGTCGAAGGGGAGAGCGCCGGTGGCAGCGCGAAGCAGGGGCGTGACCGCCATTTCCAGGCGATCCTCCCGCTGAAGGGGAAGATCCTGAACGTCGAGCGCGCCCGCCTCGACCGCATGCTCGCATCGCAGGAAGTCGCGACGCTCATCAGCGCACTCGGGTGCGGCATCGGCGACACCGGCGGGTTCGATCTGTCGAAGCTGCGCTACCACAAGATCATCCTGATGACGGACGCCGACGTGGACGGCAGCCACATCCGGACGCTCCTTCTGACGTTCTTCTACCGGCAGATGATGGAGCTCATTCAGAAGGGCTACCTCTACATCGCGCAGCCGCCGCTCTTCCGGGTACGGAAGGGCAAGAAGGACCTCTACATGAAGGACCAGGCCGCCCTCGATAACCACCTCGTCGAGCACGGCATCGAGGGCGTTTCTGTGCAGGCATCCCGTGGGCCGGCACTGTCCGGCAAGCCGCTCTTCAATCTGGCCCAGCGTCTGCGCACCTTCCGCGCCATCCTCGCGAAAATCGATCGGCGCTGCGATGCGCGAGTCGTCGCCGCGTGGCTCCGTTCGAGCGACATGAATCTCTCGGATTTCCGCGACACCGCGCGGGTGGAAGAGGCCGCCGTGTCGCTGCGGGCGCGTCTCGAGCAGCGCTATCCGGATCTCTGTCCGCTGGAAGTGAACGTCGAGTGGGAGAAGGAGCACAACTCCGGCCGCATCGTCGTGCGCTTCCGACCGGGCGCGTCCCCCAGGCCAGCCGTTCTCGACTGGCAGCTGGCAGAGAGCGCGGAGTATCAGGAGCTCCGCTCGCTGGAGGAGGACGTCCGCTCCATCGGGCCGGCGCCCTACGTCGCGACGCCCGAAGGCGGCGAGCCCATCAAGCTCGAGGACGCGGAGGCGCTGGACGCCTTCATCGAGGAGCGCGGCAGGAAGGGCATCATGATCTCCCGGTACAAGGGCCTCGGCGAAATGAACGCCGAGGAGCTCTGGGAGACCACCATGAACCCCGACGCACGAACGCTCCTGCAGGTGCGCATCGACGACCCCATCCGGGCCGACGAGCTCTTCAGCGTGCTCATGGGCGACCAGGTCGAACCGCGGCGGAACTTCATCGAGCAGAACGCGCTGAACGTGCGAAACCTCGACATCTAAAGCGGCGAGAGCCAGGCCCCTGGGGGTGCGCACGGCAGCGGCGGCCCCGGCCGCGTCGACGGCGCAAGAACTGCGGCTTGCCCGAGTTCGCCCGGACCGCCGGCGGACCTTGATTCCCCTTCGGCCGGTCTTACTTTGGATTGGCTGCTCGGCCCCGAGGTGGGGGCGAAGCGCGTCGAGCGCGAGGTTTTGTCATGAAGATGGATCGACTCACAACGAAGAGCCAAGAGGTAATCCGTGCCGCAGTGGATCGGGCGATCCGCAGCGGAAATCCCGAGCTGACGCCGGAGCACATCCTGGTCGCGGTGCTCGAGCAGCGCGACAGCATCGGCGCCCCGCTCGTGGAGCGCGCGGGCGCGGCGCCGGGTGCGGTGCGCAGGGATCTCGAGCAGCGGCTCGAGTCGCTCCCGAAGGTGAGCGGCGGCTCCGAGCCGGGACTCGGCCGTCGTGCAAACGCCTTGCTGCAGAAGGCCGAGGACGAGGCGAAGGCGCTGAAGGACGACTTCGTCTCGGTGGAGCACTTCCTGCTGGCTGCCGCGAAATCGGACAAAGACGTCCAGGCGATTTTCGATCGCTACGGGCTCTCCTACGAGAAGCTGCTCGCGGCGATGACGCAGATCCGCGGCGCGCACCGTGTCGCCGATCAGGACCCGGAAGGGAAGTTCCAGGCACTCGAGAAGTACACGCGTGATCTGACGGAGGCCGCCCGGCGCGGCAAGATCGACCCCGTCATCGGTCGTGACGAGGAGATCCGGCGCGTGATGCAGGTGCTCTCGCGCCGCACGAAGAACAACCCCGTGCTGATCGGCGAGCCAGGCGTGGGCAAGACGGCAATCGCCGAGGGCATCGCCCAGCGGATCGTGAAGGGCGACGTCCCCGAGTCGCTGAAGGACAAGCGGCTCGTCGCGCTGGATCTCTCGGCGATGGTCGCGGGGTCGAAGTACCGCGGTGAGTTCGAGGACCGGCTGAAGGCCGTCCTGAAGGAGATCGAGGCGGCACAGGGGGGCATCATCCTCTTCATCGACGAGCTGCACACGCTGGTGGGCGCCGGCGCGGCAGAGGGCGCGATGGACGCGGCCAACATGCTGAAGCCCGCGCTCGCGCGGGGTGAGCTCCGTGCCATCGGCGCGACCACGCTCGACGAGTACCGTAAGCATATCGAGAAGGACGCGGCGCTCGAGCGAAGGTTCCAGCCGGTGATCGTCAACCAGCCGACCGTCGAGGACACCATCGCGATCCTCCGCGGGTTGAAGGAGCGCTACGAGGTGCACCACGGTATCCAAATCCAGGACGCCGCACTGGTCGCATCCGCGGTGCTGTCGAACCGGTACATCACCGAGCGTTTCCTGCCGGACAAGGCCATCGATCTGGTCGACGAGGCCGCCAGCAAGATCAAGATGGAAATCGACAGCATGCCATTCGAGATCGATCAGCTCGAGCGACGCATCCTGCAGCTCCGGATCGAAGATCAGGCGCTGAAGCGTGAGCGAGACAAGGCCTCGAAGGCGCGGCTCGACGAGCTGCATCGGGAGGTCGCCGAGCTCAGCAGCAAGCGCGACGCGGCCCGGGCGCAGTGGCTCCGCGAGAAGGAGATCATCAACGAGGTCCGCGGCAAGCAGAAGCAGCTCGAGGAGCTCCGTCGGGAAGAGGAGCGCGTGCGCCGCCTGGGCGATCTCGGAAAGGCCGCGGAGTACCAGTACGGCAAGATCCCGACTGCCGAGAAGGAGATCGAGAAGTTTCGCGGAGATCTCGCAGCCGTCCAGAAGAACGGCTCTTACCTGAAGGAAGAGGTTACCGAGGAGGACATCGCGAGTGTCGTCTCGAAGTGGACCGGCATCCCCGTGTCGAAGATGCTCGAAGGCGAGATGAAGAAGCTCCTCTCCATGGAGGACAACCTTCGCAAGCGCGTCATCGGGCAGGACGCCGCACTGGTCGCGGTCGCGAACGCGGTACGCCGCTCGCGCGCCGGGCTCGCCGACGACCGGCGACCAATCGGGTCGTTCCTCTTCCTTGGCCCCACGGGCGTCGGGAAGACGGAGACGGCGCGCGCGCTCGCCGAGTTCCTGTTCGACGACGAGAAGTCGATGATCCGCGTCGACATGAGCGAGTACATGGAGAAGCACACCGTCTCGCGCCTCCTCGGCGCTCCTCCGGGCTACGTCGGCTACGAAGAGGGCGGCCAGCTTACCGAACCGGTACGGCGGCGCCCTTATAGCGTGATCCTCTTCGACGAGGTCGAGAAGGCACACCCGGATGTCTTCAACACGCTCCTGCAGCTGCTCGACGACGGGCGTCTCACCGATGGGCAGGGTCGCACGGTGGATTTCAAGAACACCGTCGTGATCCTTACGAGCAACGTCGCCACGACGGAGCTGAACCTGCTCGAAGAGCGGCGTGATCTGGACGACACCGCGAAGAACGAGCTGATGCGCGAGGCGGCGATGGAGTCGCTCCGAGGTGTCTTCCGTCCGGAGTTCCTGAACCGGCTCGACGAGATCGTGGTGTACCGGCGGCTCGGACGCGAGCAGATCCGGAGCATCGTGGACATCCAGCTCCAGTACCTGTCGCACCGCCTGGCGCGGCGCGACCTCGCCCTGGAGATCACGAACGCCGCAAAGGATTACCTCGGTGACGTCGGATGGGATCCGCAGTTCGGTGCGCGTCCCCTGAAGCGTGCCATCCAGAAGAACCTGGAGGACGAGCTTGCACGCCGCGTCCTGCACGGCGAGTTCTCACCCGGCGACACCGTCATCGTCGACCGCAACGAAAAAGGCCTGAGCTTCTCGACGAGACACGGAAGCGGGGCCGCGCCGCGGCCGGCTGCCGCTGCACAGTGAAGTGGTTTGATTTTCCACCGCGCCTTCGAGAATCGCCACGCGACTGTCCCGCGCTGAAAACAGCCCGAAGTGGTCTCGATACTACTGATCCCCCCCGTGCCCGTGCAGCACGACGCGGCGGACCAGTGATAGCCCTGCGTATGCGGCCAGAAATCGGACCTGGCTGCGGGAACCCGGGAAGCTGAGCTGACGATCGGTCGTACCGTCGGCGGTGGCGACTGCAAGGTGCACATCGCCGATGGCCTTCGCCGTGGTTGCTCCTCCTGGCCCGGCGAGGCCCGTCACGGCGAGAGCGACGTCAACGCCGAGGGCTCGCCGCGCGCCCTCGGCCATGGCGCGGGCGACCTCGGTGCTGACGGCGCCGCGGGTGGTCACGAGCGCGGGGGGGACGCCGAGGACGGCGGTCTTCACCGAGTCGTCGTAGGCGACGATGCCGCCCCGGAAGAACTCGCTCGCGCCAGGATGATCGGTGACGAGCTGGGCTACGAGCCCGCCCGTGCAGGATTCGGCGATGGCCAGCGTCAGCGAGCGTTCGCGGAACAGGGTGCCGACGGACTCGGCGAAGTCTACGCTTCCCTCACCGTAGACGACGTCGCCGAGACGGCTCTTCACTTCTTCCGCCGCCGCCATGGAGATGCGCTTCGCCTCCGCGCCGGTGTGCGCCCGGGCAAGCACCTTCACCTCGATCTCCGGAAAGTGAGCGCGATACCCGATGGTCACCCCGTGAGCGGCCTCGATGCCGGCGAGCCTGTCGTTCACGGCCGACTCGGGCATGCCGAAGGTCCGCAGGCGGACCTGGTAAGCCCCGCCCGTCACCAGCGTACGCAGGTCCGGCGCCACGTGGTTGGCGAACATGGGCTTCATCTCGCTGGGGACGCCCGGCATGAAGAACGCGCGACAGTGGCCGATGCTCACCGCGAAACCGGGCGCGGTGCCATTCGGGTTTGGCAGGATGGTCGCGCCGCGCGGAAAGTCCGCTTGCTTTGCGTTCGAAGGCGTCACCGTGCGGCCGAACTTCGCCATCCGGACGCGGATCGCCTCGAGCGAAGGGGCGTGGCATTCGAGCGGCACGCCGAGCACCGCGGCGACGCATTCGCTCGTGATGTCGTCCGTCGTCGGACCGAGGCCGCCGGTGGAGACGATTACGGAGTGTGCAGCGGCGAGGCGCGTGAGTGAGCCCTTGATGTCGGCGCGGTCGTCCGGCACGACGGCGGCCTCTGTCACCTCGTGGCCGATCAGCGTCAGCTCTTCGCACAGCCACGTCGCGTTGGTGTTCGCGATCTCACCGCGCGTGAGCTCGGTGCCGATGGAGAGAACGACGGACGTCATCTGTGCCTCATCGTAGTACCGAGCGCCGTGGACCGTCAGTGATGATGCTGCTCACCGCCGGATCCCCCCGGGGTGTGGCGCCTCAGTGACGGCCCGGTCGCGAGCAGCCGCGGCCTTCAGGGGCTGGTCGAGCTCACTGCCGTGAGGTCGTAGGCGCAGCGAAAACCGATGTGGCGCGCGGCTTTCGGCGCGGCCTCGGCCGACCAGCTCTTGAGGTCGACGGCGGCCATCGACTTGTAGGAACCCCCCCGAGCGACATGGGTACCGTCGCGCTCCGTGGTCCACTCCGCAACGTTGCCGACAAGATCGAAAGCGCCGTCGGGCGTCGCGCCGTCCGGGCGTGTCCCGGCGAGCTCCACGCCGCCGCCGCTCGCACACGGACCCTCCACCAGTCCGAAGGCGACGCGACGGCAGACGAGGCCGGTGGCGCCCCACGGGAAGCGTCTTCCCTCCACGCCCATCGCGGCGAAGAGCCACTCGTCCCCGCTCGGAAGTCGACCGTTGTCGAGACGGCAGAAGCGCTCCGCTTCCTTCGGATCCACGGAGGTCACCGGCAACCCGGGCTCTGCATCGCCCACGGCGCGACATGCGCCCGCGCGCACGCAATGTTCCCAGCGCTCGACGGTCACCTCGTTCGCGTCGAGCGCGAACGGTGCGATGAGCGCCGTGCGCGGCTGCACGACTCCCTCCGTCTGCCAGTCGTCGGCGGCGATGGAGAGCGTGCCGCCGACGTACTTCAGCCGCCGCTCGTCGGCAGCGCAGCCGCGACGCGACGCCGTCGCGTGAAACCCAGCGGGGCACGAGATCGCGCGTCCAGTGCAGCGGCCACGCGCGCTCTTCTGCCCTTGTGGACAGCAGCGCCCCTCCGAAGGTGAGAAGCCCGGACCGCAGCGAGCCGGATCACTGCGCTCGCGCTCCGCCAGCCGCACCACGGCGGTCACGGCCCCGATCGCCACGAGAGCGCAGGCGACCGCGGTACCGGCCGCGACGAGTGGTTTCAAGGTTCACTCCTCGCGAGCGACACGGAACGCGAGATCGCCAATGTCCGCGATGGCGATCTCTATCCGATCGCCGGGCGCGAGCGGTCCGACTCCTTCCGGAGTGCCGGTGGCGATCAGATCTCCCGGTGAGAGCGTCGCGAAGCTCGAGATGAACGAGACGAGCTGCGCGACGTCGAAGACCATGTCCGCGGTGGAACCGCTCTGCCGCAGCTCGCCGTTCTGGCGGAGCGAGAGGGCAAGGGCGCTGGCGTCGATGCCGCGCACGACGGCGGGCCCCACCGGACAAAACGTGTCCGAACCCTTTGCGCGCGTCCACTGGCCGTCGTTCTTCTGGAAGTCGCGCGCCGTCACGTCGCACAGCGCCGTGTAGCCGAAGACGAAGTCGAGGGCCTGCGTGACGGAGACGCGCCGGCACGTCGTGCCGATGACCACACCGAGCTCCGCCTCGAAATCGACGCGCGAGCTCGACTTCGGCAAGATCACCGTGCCGTCCGGCGAGACAAGGCTCGTGACGAGCTTCGTGAACACCATGGGCTCGGTCGGCACCGACCCCTTCATCTCGGCAGCGTGCGCGCGGTAATTCCGCCCGATGCCGAAGATGGTCGTCGGCGCGACGGGACACACGAGCGACGTGGACGCGAGCGGAACGGTCTCGCCGGTCGGCTGCCCGCCGCTCCAGGGTGCGGAAGAGAGCAGCGTCGCGCGATCGCCGTCGAGGCGTGCCCAGCGTTCGCCGCCCGTGACCTTCACGCGACCGTAGCGAACGGCGGGAGCCATGACGCCCGATGATACAGCGACCGCCCGGAGGCGAAAGGCGGATTTCCTCGGGCTGACCCGACCGTCATCGGCGGCGACGGCGTCCGAGGGCGAGGACGACGCCGACCGCGGCGAGGAGCCCCTCGGCCGGGCCGGTACCCGTGCGCGACCCGACGCTGCAGCCGCCGCTCGTCTGGGTGCTCGGCGGGAGCTTCGTGCTGCCGATGCTCGGGAGCCGCGGCAGCGGCGGGATCGGCCCGGGGACGGGCTGGCACGTCACCTTCGGGGACGACGCACCCGTGTTCGAGTCGTACGCATAGGCGAACACCGCGGCGTAGCCGCCCTCGCACTGACAAGTCGGGTTGCCGTTCATCGGTACGCAGGCCCCGTGGGAACCACAGTCGAACCCGTCGCAGGCGGACTGCACCGCGACGCCCTGGCTCCCCGCGTCCGCAGGCGAGGCGAAGTTCATCGCCACGGGTTCGCAGTACATCGCTCCGCCGGACTGCCCGGTGGTCGTCACCCGTGCGATGGCGTCGTTTGCACAGGCGCACCCGGCCGTCGCATACGCGTTCGCGCCGCTCTGGGCGGGCACCATGGCCGAGACGCACACGCCGCGCCGGCCGCAATAGTTGAACGTGCAGGGGTCGACGGGCGGCGGGTTGCTCGGGCAGCTCGGGTAGAGCTTCGAGAGATCGTGGATGTTGTCGACGTCGGCGGTCGCGCTCGAGACCATGAACGTCGGATCAGCGGTCATCTCCTCCGCGCTCATCCGCCCGTAGAGCCGCGTGATGTAGGGAAACTGCTGCAGCACGCCGAGCAGGGCGTCTCGCGCAGTCTGGGCATCTGGCGTCGGCACGGGTTGCGTCTGGATCTGCTGGACGATGTCGCTCGTCGGCTTGGCGTACTCGGTCACGAAGGCCTGACCACCCACCTTGTCCGTTTCGGAGGAGACGAGTGTCAGATAGTTGTTCTGGCTGCCGTACTGGTCGAACTTGACCAGCTTGTCCGGGATCTTCAGGTCGATGTAGTTTTCCGGCGCCCACCTTCGGTTCGAGAGGATCCACGTGATGATGCCCATCTCGGGCTGGGCGGCGATCGCGGTGAGCCGGATGGGGATCATCGGCTTGTTCGCGTCGTAGGTCATGCCGAGCGGCGTGATGTCGCTGACGGCCTTGTTTGCCATGAGACGCAGCGCGACGAAGTTCATGCCGCCCTCGATGTAAGGCTCGAGGAGTGGGATCATCTTGTCGGTGATGCGGTAGTCGTGGTCCTGTAGCCACTTCACGAGCACGCCCGAGTCCGTCGCCTGGACGGTCGTCGTCTCGTAAGGGCCCACGGCCTGCGTGGCGAGGACGGTCACGCTAGAGCCGTTGTCGCTCGACGCCGCGCCCGCCGTAGGACCGCTACCGACGCTCAAGGTGCGGCCGCAGCCCGGCCCGATGTACTTCGGATCCGTCGCGAGGCTGAGCGACCGCATCGCGAGATCCGGGAAGTCGGTCTTGAGCTTCGGAATGCCAGGCGCCGGCACGACCCAGGCGAACGCGTCGCGGTCGCCCGAGTACTGGATCTGCACGTACGCGGTGATCGTCTGATCGTCGTTGACCGTGAAGAGGATATGCTCCGCGGTCTGATCCACGGGCGACGCGGAGCAGAAGAAGCCGCCGCAAGCGCTCGCGTCCGGCGATGCGGCGGAGACGGCCAGCGCGGTGCCGGCAGCAGTCAGGAAAGCGCCCAGGCGAGTCGTTCGGCGGAAGTTCATGTTGATCTCCGAGGGGCAGGCGTAGTGGCAGGGGCGTGCCCGCGTCACCACTAGCTTCGGCGAAGGTGACCCCTCCAGCAAAGCAACCGACGTGCCCCTCGTAACCCTGTGACTTCGCCCCTTCTCGGGGACATCGTCCCGCGGCTGGCACACGTTGGCACATGGGATCCGGCGCCGACCCCGCTCGTGAGCGTGCTTGCCTGCCGTCAGCCCTCCAGTACTTCGCCGGCCAAAAGCCTCTTCAGCGCCTCCTCGTCGATGACCTTCGTTCCGTGCTTCTTCGCGAGATCGAGCTTGCTCTTGCCCACCTTCTCGCCGGCGACGAGATACGTCGTTCCCTTCTTCACGGCGTCGTGAACGGAGCCGCCCGCGGCGCGGATCGCGGCGTGCACGTCCTCTCGCTTCTGCGAGAGCACGCCCGTCACGCAGAACGACATGCCGGAGAGCGGTCCGCTCTCCGCCGAGGAGTGGACGGGCTCGGGACGCGACACGCCTCGATCGCGCAGCTTCTCGAGCAGGTTGCGCTGCTCGGGATCCGTCAGGAAGAGAGCGACGCTATCGGCCATCTTGGGCCCGAAGCCGGCGATGCCGTCGACGATCTCGTGCACCTTGTCGGGCTCCCAGGCGAGGAGCCCGTCGAGGGAGCCCGCCGTCTGCGCGAGCTGAACGGCGGCGACCTGTCCCACGTGCTCGATGCCGACACCGGTGAGGAGCCGCCCGAGCGTGCGCTCCTTCGACGCGAGGATGCCCGCGACCACGTTCTCCGCGCTCTTCTTCCCCATGCGCTCGAGCTCGGCGAGCTTTTCAGCGGTGAGATCGTAGAGGTCCGCGACATCGCGGACCAGCCCGCGCTCGACGAGCTGATCCACCAGCGACTCGCCGAGCTGGTCGATATCCATGGCGAAGCGCCGCGAGTAGTGCAGCACGGCACCCGTCACGATCGCCGGGCAGCGGCGGTTCGGGCAGCGCCGCGCGACCTCGTCTTGCCGGCGCTCCACGGGCGTCCCGCACACCGGGCAGTTCACCGGCATCACGAAGGCGCGCTCGGCGCCGGTGCGCGCTTCCTTGTCGACGGAGACCACCTGCGGGATGATTTCCCCCGCCTTCTGGACGGTCACGATGTCGCCGATCCGCACGTCCAGGCCCTCGATGATGTCGCTGTTGTGCAGCGAAGCGCGCGACACGGTGGTGCCGGCGAGCGGGACCGGCGAGAGGATCGCGACGGGCGTCAGCGCCCCGGTGCGCCCGACCTGGACGACGATGTCGAGGAGCCGCGTGTTCGCTTGCTCGGCGCCGTATTTGAACGCGATGGCCCAGCGCGGAAACTTCGCGGTGGAGCCGAGGACGTCCTGATCGTCGAAGGAGTCCACCTTCACGACCACGCCGTCGATCTCGTACGGGTATTCCGCGCGATGCCGCTCGACGTCGCCGATGGCGGCGAAGATCTCCTCTGCCGTCCTGCAGACGACCTGGCGCCGGTGCGTGGGCAGCCCGAGCTCCGCCAGCCGCTCGAGCGTCGCGGAGTGGCGCGGCGCGAATTTCTTTCCTTCCACGACGCCGTACATCAGCGCGCGCAGCGGCCTTTCGGCGACGACACGGGGGTCGATCATGCGCAGGCTTCCTGCCGCGGCATTCCGGGGGTTCGCGAAGGGGGGATCTCCCGCTGCGACGCGGGCAAGGTTGATCTTCGCAAGGTCGCGACGGTAGATGACGACCTCGCCGCGGAGCGTGAGTGGTCCGTCGTAGGCGATCGTCAGCGGGAGTGAACGGATCGTGCGCAGGTTCTCGGTGATGTCCTCGCCGTACTCGCCGTCGCCGCGAGTCGAGCCCTCGGCGAGCCTTCCGTCGCGGTAGAGGACCTCGATGCTCGCTCCGTCGAGCTTCGGTTCGACGCAGAACGAAACCTCGGTGCCCGCTCGGAGCCCGTCCTTGACGCGCCGCAGGAACTCCGAGAGCTCCGACTCCGAGTATGTGTTGTCGAGCGACATCATTCGCTCGACGTGCTTCACGCTGCGCAGGTCGCTTCGCAGCGCGCCGCTCACCCGGTTCGTCGGCGAGTCCTTGGTGCGGAGCGAGGGTTCGCGCTCCTCCAGCGCCTTGAGCTCCGCGAGGAGCGCGTCGTACTGCCGATCGGTGACCGCCGGATCGTCGAGCACGTAGTACCGGTAGTCGTGCGCGTGAATTTCGCGCACGAGCTGTGCGTGCCGCGCGGCGGGGTTGCTCTCGGCGGTCATGAGTCGCTCCCGTCTTCCCCGGCGCGGCCACGAAAATCAAGTCGGGACGTCGTTTTGAGCGCGCCGGCCAGATGCTAAGGTCC
Source organism: uncultured Polyangiaceae bacterium (assembly GCA_964442485.1). GTDB lineage: Bacteria > Myxococcota_A > Polyangia > Polyangiales > Polyangiaceae > DASZVB01. The sequence goes on along the minus strand of CAYUAW010000040.1, from coordinate 12,521 downwards.
CCGGAGTCGATGGCCACCCATCCCGAGCAGCCCCTGCCCGCGTCGGAGCGAGCTCCGTTGTCGGAGCAGGAGGCGGAGTCGACGGCGCACCCTCCGAGGGACACGCTGTGGTGGCGCTTCGGCGGCCTGGTGAAGACGATCCGTCCGCACCAGTGGGTGAAGAACGTCTTCGTGCTCGCGCCGGTGTTCTTCGCGAAGGATCTCTTCGAGCCGCGGCTCGCGCTGCGCGCGGCCGGGTCCTTCGGCGTGTTCTGCCTCCTTGCGGGAGCCGTCTACACCATCAACGACATCGCCGACGCCGCGGCCGATCGCCTCCATCCGGTGAAGCGATTCCGCCCCATCGCGTCCGGCCGGGTGACGGTCAAGTCAGCGCGCATCCTGGCCGCGGCGTTGATCGTGCTCGGTCTCGCAGGGGCGCTGTACGGTCCGCTGCCGTTCTTCGGCGTGGCCGCGTTGTACTTCCTGCAAAACCTCGCGTACTCCTTCAAGCTGAAGGAGTACGCGTACGTCGACGTCGTGCTCATCGCGGCGGGTTTCGTGCTGCGCGTCGTGGGCGGTGGCTACGGCACGCACGTCCACATCTCCACGTACCTGCTCGTGTGCACGGCGCTCCTCGCGCTCTTCCTCGGCTTCGGCAAGCGGCGTCACGAGCTCACCGCGTCAGCAAAGCGGGCCAAGAAGCAGCGGGCCGCGCTGTCGCGCTACAGCACCCAGGGTCTCGACGTCGCGATGCTGGTCACCGGCGTCGCGACGATCGGCACGTACTTCGCGTACACGGTGGACTCCACCACCAAGATGTACTTCGGCTCGGACAAGCTCTGGCTCACGACGGTCTTCGTCGTTCTCGCCGTCCTCCGGTTCCTGTACCTCGTGCGCTCCAGGCCGAAGTCCGAGAGCCCCACGCAGGAGATGCTCCGCGACGGGCCGTTCGTCGCGCTGGTGCTGCTGTGGGTCGCGGTCGTGATCTGGATTCTCTATCAGCTGAAGCCGGGCTGACGGGAGCGCCCCCTCGCAATGGCTTCCGCTCCCGAAATCCAGCCCGGAGCCACGAGCCCGAGCGATCCCTGGTCCGACCTCGTGCTGACGCTGCCGATGTTCATCGGCTACCACCTCGGCGTCATCTTCCTTCCCATCCGCAATGCCGCGGACATCGTGACGCGCGAGCTCGTCGCGCTCGCCGGGCACGATCGCGCAGCGTATGGCGGGCTCACTCTCGCGATAGGGCTCGCCTACGTGGTCGTACTCGGGCTCGCCGGGCGCGGGCACGCGCTCCGCTGGCAGCGCTTCGTGCTGATCGCCTTCGAGGGCATCGCGTACGCCGTGGTCGTCCGATTAGTGGCAAGCTATGTTGTCGGACGCGTGTTCCTCGGTCCGGAGCCCTTGGGGTCGAGCGAGATGGGGCCGTTCTCCGGTGTGGTCATGTCGCTCGGAGCGGGTTTCTACGAGGAGCTCCTGTTTCGCGTCGCGCTGTTCGGCGGCGGCCTCCGCGTCGTCACGCTCTTCTATCCGCTCACCACGGCGGTCGGCCGCGCCGTCGTTCCCATCGGCTGGGCGCTCGCGACGTCCGCGGCGTTCAGCGCGTGGCACTACCTCGGGCCGCTGGGTGACCCCTTCGATGCGCAGTCGTTCATCTTCCGCTGGGTCTGCGGCCTCGTGTTCGTCGCGATCTACGCGCTGCGCGGGTTTGCGCCCGTCGTGTGGACGCACGCCGTCTACGATCTGTGGGTGCTGGTGTTCTGAGGGGCGTCGTTCGTCGCCTGGCGCGCGTACACGAACCTCTCGACGTTGCCGCGCGGACCGGGGAGCACGCTGTCGCTCTCCGCCACGATGACGAAGCTTCGCTCGACGAGGGCGACGCGCACGCTTTCTATCGCGTGCTCGCGAAGTGTTGCATCGCGCACGACGCCCCGCGTCCGGCGTGCCGCTTCCGGGCCCACCTCGAACTGCGGCTTGACCAGCGCGACGAGCCGCCCGCCGGGCCGCAAGAGCCGCGCGATCGCGTCGAGCAGCTTCTCTAGGCCGATGAACGACGCGTCCACCAGCACGACGTCGATCGGGTCGTCGAAGTCGCCTGCGCCGAGCGTCCGGGCGTTCGTCTGCTCGCGCACGACGACGCGCGGATCGCCGCGCAGCAGCGGGTGCAGCTGGTCGCGTCCGACGTCGACCGCGTACACCTTGCGCGCGCCGCGACGGAGCGCGACGTCGGTGAAGCCGCCCGTCGAGGCGCCGATATCGACGACCACCGCACCGTCGAGGTCGACGCCGAACGCGTCGAGCGCGCCCGTGAGCTTCTCGCCTCCGCGGGAGACGAATCCGTCATCGTTCGTCACCTCGAGCGAGGTGTCCTGGTCAAGGAGCTCGGCCGGGCGCTCCACGCGCGCGCCGCCGGCCGTCACCTGACCACGGCGCAGGAGCTCCTGGGCTTTCGTGCGACTCGACGCGAGCCTACGTTCGACCAGCAGACGATCAGCGCGAATTTTTTTACTCATCCGCGCCTCCGGCAAGCGAAATTGCCGCTGACGGGAGACATACGCACCGCGTTGACACGAAAATTGACGACGAGAAGCGGGTAGGTGAAGGATGCTCCCGCCGGCGAGGGCTCGACGAGCGCCCGCTGCGTGGCAACGGCCCACCCGGGCCGGGCTCGACCAAGGAGAATCCCATGAGGCGGAGAGGCATTGCACCGGGCGCTTCGGCGCTGGCGTTCACGATTGCCACGGCGCTCGCCGGTCGCGCGCGCGCGGACGAACCGGCGCTCGCGCCACCGTCGAACCCACCCCCACCCGCGACGGCGACCGCGGGCGCCGAGGCCCAGGGCAGCGTCGCGGTCGGCGGCAGCGCCCAGGGCAACGCGCAGACCACGGGCGCCATGACTCTCCCGCGCGAGGAGCGCCACGACGACCCTCCGCCGCGCCGCGCGTATGTCGCTCCTGGCGACTCCGAGCACAGCCAGTTCATCGGCACGCTCGCGATCGGCTACCTCGGGCGGCGCGATATGGTCGTCGGCTGCACTGGCGGCAGTGAGCCGACGCAAGTGGGCCAGGCCTGCGCTGGAGCGCGCCAGACGCTGAACGCGCCCGTGATCGGTATCCGCTACTGGATCTCGGATCTCATCGGAATCGACGCCGGGCTCGGCATGGCGATCAACAGCCTGAGCGGCAACAACGGCAACAACCGGCCCGGCTCCACGGCGTTCATCATTCACGGCGGCGTCCCACTGGCGCTCGCCTCTGCCGGCCACTTCACGTTCGAGATCATCCCCGAGATGAACCTTGGCTTCTCGAGCTGGTCGATGGACGGGAACGGCAGTGGCAGCGGATTCCATTTCGACATCGGCGCGCGGGCAGGAGCGGAGATCCATTTCGGGTTCATCGGGATCCCGCAGCTCTCGCTGCAGGGCACCATCGGCCTCGCGCTCGCCTTCGATAGCTCGAAAAACACACCCCCGGGAGGCGTCACGAACAGCCTCTCGGAGGTCGCGTTCGGAACGTCCGTGCAGGACAATCCGTGGAACATCTTCACGAGCAACGTCGCTGCTCTCTACTACTTCTGATAGCCTTTCCAGGATGGCGGGAAGCGAGCGGCGCAGCCTTTCGTTGCGGGTCCTACGGGCGTCGCTCGTCGCGGCGGTCGTGGTCGGCGCGGCGGCGGCTTGCGGTTCCAGCGGCACGAACCGGCGGGGCGGCCCGCTCGCGGATCCCGCGGCAGTGCAGGATCCGCCGGGGAACCCAGCGGCGGCGCTCCTGAACGGAGAAGTGCCGCTCCCCAACCCCGAACAACCGCCCGCGCCGGCGGAAGCGCCGCCTTCCAATCCCGAGCAGCCGAGCTCGCCGAGTGGTGGCGGCGGGCCCGCGACCGGCATGGTCGCTGGCGGCGGGTGCCCGCAGGTCTGCGTCGGTCTCGGCGGTGTGTGCGGAAGCGCGTGCCTCACGAGCTGCGGAGACCTATCGGCGGTGAGCAGCTGCGCGGCGCTGGTCTCCTCGCTGCTGGACTGCGTCGGTCGCGCGACGCTCGTATGCGGTCCGAACGGGAAGATCAATTTCGCCAACGTCAACTCGTGCGAGGACGAGGGGCGCGCCGCGGTCGACTGCGTCATGAACATCCAGAACGACACCCTGCCGCCAGTGCCTGGGCGCGGGCCACCGGGCAACTGACGCGCTCCCGGCGGTCGCCACACGCGCGCGGTGACGTCGCCAGCCGCCGTGGTCGGCAAACTCCGCTTCCGGTCGTGAGATGACGCATGCGCGCATCGGCGCGAAGCATGCATCGGCGTCCGCGCGGTGCGCGTCGACGGAGCTCTGGTCATCGCGGTTGCCGCCGCGCTCGGCGGTCTCGCCGGCGCGGCGCCCGCCCCGGTCGCCGCCTTCGTCGTCGTGGCCGCGGTGCTGCTCCACCGCACGGTGCGGTGGACCTGCCTCGTCGCGGCCTTGGTCGTTTTCGCCGGCAGCGGTGTGCGGTCGGCATCGCGCGTCCGCGCCTTCGAGTCGGAGCTGCTCGACGTCCGGACGAGGCTCGGCGCGCCGCGGCGCTGCTCGGGGAGCGGCGTGGTGGAGACGTCGCCGTCGCTGCGAGCCGGAGTGCTCGGCTACGTCGCGTCGTTCGTGCGGCTCGATTGCGAGGGTCGTTCGCTCGGGCCGCTGCGCGCGCGCCTGTACGAGGGGCCGCCTGAGCTCGCGCGCGGCGACCGCGTGGACGTCGTCGCCCAGCTCGCCTCGGCGGAGCTGTTCCGCAACGCGGACCTGCCGGATCCGACGTTCTCCGCCGCACGCGCGGCCGTCACGCTGAGCGGCGCCGCGCTGTCGGTGCGCATCGTCCAGCCGTCGTCGGGGTGGTCGGC
>CAYUAW010000040.1:2496-7584 GCA_964442485.1 uncultured Polyangiaceae bacterium | reverse complement strand
TCGTTTGCGCTGTCGGCGGCCGCCACCGCGGGGCTGCTCTGCATCGGGCAGCCGCTCTCCACGAGGCTCGCTCCCCCGACGGCGGGGTGGCTCCGGCGAGCAGCGACCCTGTCCGTCGTCGCGACCGTCTCGGCGATGGTACCCTGCACTCCGCTCCTCGCGACCCTCGGCTCGGGGCTCACGCTCGCGGGCGTTGCGGCAAACGTGCTGGCCGTTCCCTTCGGCGAGGCCGTCTCGCTGCCGCTGTGTCTCGTTCACGCCGCCCTGCCCGTCGGGGCGCTCTCACGTGGCATGGCGCTGGTCGCTTCCGGGGCGCTGCTCGTCGTTCGATGGCTAGCGCACACCAGCGCCGCTGCCACGTGGCTGGCCGTCCCCGTTCCGCCGCCGTCGTCGGTGCACTTCGTCGTGCTCGGTGTCGGCGCGCTCGGCTTCTTGCTCGCCGGCGCTCCCGGGAGAGGCGTCCTGCACGCCGGCGCGCGCCGCGCCGGTTTTGCCGTCGGTACGCTGCTCGGCGTCGCGGTCGCGGAAGCGGTGTCGCGCCACGCCGGCAGCCCCCACGGCGTGCTGCGCGCGACGATCCTCGACGTCGGTCAGGGCGACAGCGCGCTCGTCGATCTGCCGGACGGCAAGCTCATGCTCATCGACGGCGGAGGCTTCGTCGGGAGCCCCGTGGATCCGGGCCGCAGCGTCGTGTTGCCCGTGCTGCGCGCGCGGCGCCGTTCACGCGTCGACATCGCGCTGCTCACGCACCCGCATCCGGATCATTTCCTCGGCCTGGCCACGGCGTTGCGCTCACTCGACGTAGGCGAGCTCTGGGACACCGGCCAGGGTCGCGAGCAGGGTGCAGGCGCGGAGTACGCCGCTCTCATCGACGATCTGAAGAGGCGCAAGATCCCCATCCGCGGCCCGGGCGAGCTGTGCGGGCCGGAGCACCTGCTCGGCGGCGCCAGCGCGCGCGTCCTCGCGCCGTGTCCGGGCTTCGATCCCGCGCTCGGTGCGAACGACAATTCGTTCGTGGTGCGGCTCCGGCTCGGCGCACGCGCTCTGCTTTTCACCGGCGACGCCGAGGGCCTCGAGGAAGCGCGCCTCCTGCCGCTCGGCGAGGCGCTCGCCGCCGACGTCCTGAAGGTCGGGCACCATGGTAGCCGGACCAGCACGTCACGAGCGCTGCTCCAGGCGGTGCACCCGCGGTTCGCCACCGTCTCGTGCGGCGTGCGCAATCGGTTCGGCCACCCGTTTCCAGGGACGCTCGCGGCGCTGACCTCGGCGGGGATCCGGGTCCTACGCACGGACGTCGCGGGCTCCGTCGAGCTTCTCACCGACGGCAGCGACCTCCGGGCGCGCATTTTCGGCGACGGGCTCCGCGAGCGCTTCGCTGCGGCGCTCGGGTGCTCCAGGTAGAGCGAACGCAGGGACGAGGAAGCCGTTATACTGGCCGGCCTCATGACGCCGTCGCCGTCGAAGATCCTGGTCTCGGAGAAGGACATCGCCGACAAGGTTCGCGAGCTCGGCGCGCGCATCACGGAGGACTACCGCGGCCGCACGCCGGTGCTGGTCGGCGTGCTGAAGGGCTCCTTCGTCTTCCTGGCGGATCTCGTGCGCGCGATCGACCTGCCTCTCACCGTCGAGTTCCTCGGCGTGCAGAGCTACGGCGACGCCACGAAGTCGAGCGGCGTCGTCCGCATCACGCTGGATCTGGCGCGCCCCATCGCGGGCGCCGACGTCCTCGTCGTCGAGGACATCGTCGACACCGGGCTCACCAGCCGCTACCTCTTCGAGCAGATCGAGGCGCGCGGGCCCGCGAGCATCAAGCTGTGCTCGCTCCTCCACAAGCCGGGACGCACCCTCACGCCGGTGAACATCGACTACCTCGGCTTCACCATCCCCGACGAGTTCGTCGTCGGCTACGGCCTGGATGCCGCGCAGCAGTACCGGAACCTGCGAGACCTGCGCGTGCTCGAGTAGCGAGCTTTGGTTTTTTGGGGCACGCGGGGCGACGCGGGCGTCGTGGTGGGGACGCGTTCGCGTCGCCCCGAGTTCGTCCCTTGCGAATGGGCGAGCGTCAGCGCGCGCGCTGCTGCTCGGGCAGGTTCGTGGCGATCAGTCCAGCCGCTGCGGCGCCGAGCTGCTTGCCGAAATCCCCGCCGAGCTTCGCCGAGAGCTCCACGTTCACCGCCGCGGTCATGATCACGTCGAGCCAGGGTGGAGGCGGCGGCGGACGATGATTCAACCACGCGAGCAGATCGGACAGTGGCACCGACCCGCAGTATTCGTCGAAGAGGACCGTGGCAGCGGACATCATCCGGCCACCCGTCTCGCCACCCGCTCCTGCCGCTTGCGAGAGCCGCTGGCCGGCCTGGAAGAGCCTGACCGACTGCCAGAAGACGGCTTCGGTCTCGTTCACGCGCCAGGGTTGCGGGAGCGGATCCATGTAGGGATCGCCGCCCGGCGGATGCGGAATCGGCCGTGGCAGTCCGTGCGGAACACGCGTCCCACACCAGGGCGCTTCGTCTGCGAGTGCGATGATGTTCTTGAAGTTCATGACTTCTCCTCGTGATGAGCTCATGGCAGCGCGAACCCGCGCGCGGCCCTCGGTTTGAGAGATCCGGGGGAACCCCCGATCACCACGTACGCTCGCCCCGCGTGTCTGTCTGTGGTCAAAGAATCGAAGCGTCGTGCGCACTCGCACGCTCCGAAACTTTCACACATGCCGCGCACCGAACATCGCGCGCGAGCACGCTCGCGTAGCGTCCTGTCTGAGAGTCGGCTGCGCCGACCGGGTGCTTCGCACCAGCGGCCACCCTCGAGACGCGACACTAGCCTCGAGTTGGAGTTGGCGCTTTCCGCTGCAGAAGCTCCTAGCGGTCGTCACCGCCGCGCCACCGTGCGAGGCGCTCTGCGATGGTCTGCTCGTAACCTTCGCGCGACGGCTCGTAGAAGCGCGTGCCCACGACCTCGTCGGGCAAGTACGTTTCACCGGGCACGTAGCTGCCGGCGTAGTCGTGCGCGTAGCGGTAGCCCTCGCCGTAGCCTTCGGCCTTCATGAGCCCGGTGGGCGCGTTGCGGAGCTTCTTCGGGACGGCGAGAGCGCCGCGGCTCTTGATGAGCTCGCGCGCGCCCTTGAACGCGCGCCCGACCGACCCGGATTTCGGTGCCGTCGCGAGGTACAGGCAGGCTTGCGCGATGGGGTAGAGCGCCTCCGGCATGCCCAGCCTGTGAAAGGCCTGGTCTGCGGCAACCGCGATGGTCAGAGCGCGGGGGTCGGCGTTGCCGACGTCCTCGCTCGCGAAGATGATGAGCCGCCGGAGCACGAATGCGGGATCGTCCCCGGCCTCCAGCATGCGCATGAGCCAGTAGATGGCCGCGTCGGGGTCGCTGCCGCGCATGGACTTGATGAGCGCGCTGACGACGTTGTAGTGCTCCTCGCCCGACTTGTCGTAGAGCAGGGTGCGCTCCTCGCTGGCGCGCTCCACGGCGGAGAAGTCGATGACGGCGCCGTCTCCGACCAGCGACGCTGCCGTCTCCAGCAGCCCGAGCGCACGGCGCGCATCACCGGACGCGCTGCGCGCGATGGACGCGATCGCTGCGTCGTCTGCCGACAGGTGACGCGCGCCGAGCCCCTGCTCCACGTCGGAGAGCGCGCGGCGGAGCAGCGCGGTGATGTCCGCCTCGCCGAGCGGCTCCAGGTGGAACACCTTGCAGCGCGACAGGATGGCGGCGTTCACCGCGAACGACGGATTCTCGGTAGTAGCGCCGACCAGCGTGATGGTGCCGTCCTCGACGTGCGGCAGGAACGCGTCCTGCTGTGCCTTGTTGAAGCGATGAATCTCGTCGACGAAGAGCGTCGTGGCGCGGCCCTCGTAGGAGCGTCGCTTTCGAGCCTCGGCGAGGATCTCGCGCAGCTCCGGGACGCCCCCGAGCACGGCCGAGAAGGGGACGAACACGGATTTCGTCGTGCGGCTCACGATGCGCGCGAGCGTCGTCTTCCCCGAGCCGGGCGGCCCCCACAGGATCATGCTCGGCACGCGATCGCCGGAGATGGCCTCGAAGAGGAGCTTCCCCGGCCCCACCAGGTGACCCTGGCCGACGAGGTCGCCCAGGGTCCCGGGGCGCATCCGGTCTGCGAGCGGCGCGGCCTTCGCGGCGCCCTCGCCCCGGGCGTGTGCGGCTTCGAGCAGGGTCGGTTGATCGCTTCGCGGCGGCGGCCTTCGAGCCATCAACCGCGCTCTCCGAAGATGGCGCGCCCGACGCGTACCATCGTCGACCCGGCGAAGATGGCCTGCTCCACGTCGTGCGACATGCCCATGCTGAGGTCCGGCAACCGTGCGGCGCCTCCGTGGGCGTCGCGCAGCTCGCGCAGGCGATCGAAGTAGGGGCGCGCGCCACTGGAATCCTCGGTGAACGGAGGGACCGTCATCAGCCCGGAGAGGATGAGCGACGGGCATTCCTCGATGGCCTTCAGAACGGCCGGGAGGTCTTCCGGTGCGCAGCCGGATTTCTGCGCTTCGCCGCCGACGTTCACCTCGACGAGGACGGAGAGCGGGTCCGGACGCTTCGACGAGGGCGGCACCGAGCCAGGGACGCGGCGCGGCTCGGCAGCCCGCTTGCCGAGCTCCTCCGCGAGGCGCACCGAGTCGACTGTGTGGATGGTGGTGGCGAGCCGCGCCGCGACCTTCGCCTTGTTCCGCTGGAGGTGCCCGATGAGGTGAAAGCGAAGCTCGGGTAGGTCCGTGAGCTCCTCGGCCTTCAGCTCGAGCTCCTTCACGTAATTCTCACCGAAATCGCGCTGCCCCGCCTCGTACGCTTCGCGGATGGCCGCCGAGGACTTCGTCTTCGACACCGCGATGAGGCGCACGGAATCCACGGGCCGTCCGCATTCGACCAGTGCCTTCTCGATCTGACCTCGGACGTCACGAAGCCGCGCAGCGATGCCGCTCACCCGCATAGCCTAGAGCGACTTCGACTCCCTCGGAACACCCTCATCGTCATCCCACTGCCAGACAGAGAAGAATGTCCATCCGTCCATCTTCCGACCCGGAAGTCACCGCCAATTCCAGGCAGCATGCCAGCCCCGGGGCAGCCAAACCC
>CAYUAW010000040.1:0-2396 GCA_964442485.1 uncultured Polyangiaceae bacterium | reverse complement strand
AGTCGCGCGAGGATCTAGGAGCGCAGCGACCGAGCCAGCGCGGCGAAGCGCTCCGGCTCCTCCAGGTCGGGGAAATGTCCGACGTCGTCCCACTGCACGAGCCGCACGTCGGGCCCGAGGCTTCGCGAGCTCTCCCGATCCGTCCGGGCGTGCGAGCGATCGAGCGTGCCCCACAGCGCGACCACGGGACAGGGCGCCGGGGGTGGTGCGCCGCCCTCGACGAGGAAGCGCTGGAACGCGGAGGCGAGCGACCAGCGCGCGCCGTCGCGGAGCGTCCGTTCCGTGAGCGACAGCATCCACCCGCGCTCCGTCTCCTTGCCGACCGAGACCGCGAACCACATTGGCGCGCGGCTGCGCTTCAAGAAATGCATCGCGCACTGTCCGAAGAGCGGCCGCGCGAGCAGCCCCGATGGATCGCGCCCCCGCTTCCACCCGAGCACCCCTTCGAAGGACGGCGCCTGCGACAGCAACAGGCTCTCCACGAGCCCGGGCGCGTGTGCGGCGAGCGCGATAGCCAGATAAGCGCTCCCGCAGGGAAAGCAGAGCGTCGCCTTCGCGACCCCCAGGCGCTCGAGGGCGAGGTGCACCGCGCGCATGACGCCCTCCATGGAGAAGTCGAAGCCGGCCCGCACCGGCGAGAAGCCGAACCCGGGGAGCTCGAGCACCACCACACGCCCGTAGGGCGACAGCGCGTCGAGAAGGCGATCGTAGTGCTCGAGCACGATCGGCGGGTCCGCCGCGAAGACGTATGTCGCGTCGCCCTCGCCGTGCTCGCGATAGCGGATGAGCCCCGAGCCGACGTCGACCGTCCCGTAGCCGGGTGACGCGCGTGCAGAACTAGCGATGCGACGGATCGCGGCGGGGCGATCCGCGTCGAGCAGAAGCCCCAGCCGTTCGAGGGGTGAGGGAGCAGCCAGCGTCACGGGAGACCTCCGATCGCGCGAGGGCGGTGTAAGTCCCCACTGGGGACATTGGGAACTCTGGGCCGATCGTGGCGGTTCGTCAAGCGATGTACCGGTTGCGCATGCGATACTCCGCGCCGTGGCGGCTCCGAAACGAGAGATTTCGCGCAGGAAGCCCCGCGGGCGGTACCACCACGGTTCGCTCCGGCGGGCGCTCGTCGATACCGCGTGCGCCATGCTGGAGGAGGACGGCCCGGAGGGCTTCACGGTGAGGGAGGCCGCGCGGCGACTCGGCGTCGACCATCGCGCCGCGTACCGGCACTTCGAGGACAAGAAGGCGCTGCTCGCGGTGGTCGCCGAGGAAGGCTATCGCGAGCTCGTGGAAGCGGTGAACCGCGAGCTCCCCCGCGTGCCGCTCGAGGACCGCCCCGCCCGTCTGCGCATGCTTGCGCGCGCCTACGTCGAGTTCGCCGTGCAGAAGCCAGGCCGCTATCAGGTCATGACCGGTCCACGTGTCAATGAAGATGGTCGCTTTCCGGAGCTCGAGGTAGCGCTCGCGGAGGCGTTCCATCTCGTTCGTCGCGAGCTCGAGGCAGGCATCGCCGCGGGTGCGTTCGCCCCGGTGGACGTGACGGAGGTGGTGCTCACGCTCTGGGCCGGCATGCACGGGGTGGCGAGCCTCATCGCCATGCGCCGGCTCCGCGTGCGCCGCGACGGCTTCGGCGATTTCGCCGAGCGGGCCGTCGGGCACACCGTCCGCGGCTTGCTCCGCACCTCTCAGGGCCTCGAAGGCCCCCCGCCGAGCTGAGTCGTCGGCATTGTCGCTGTACGGCCTGCTGCTGTTCGCGCACTCCTACGTGCGCTGGGGCGTGCTGCTTGCCGCAGTGGTCGTTCTCCTGCGTTCGCTCGCAGGCTACCGCGGCGCTCGCGCGTGGACGCAGCAGGACGAATCGGGCCACAGGCTCCTGCTCGCGTTCGCGGATACGCAGCTCGCGCTCGGAGTCTTCCTCTATGTGTGGCTCAGCCCGCTCTCGGCGGCGTTCTTCGCCGATCCCCGCCATGCCGTGCACGATCACGTGCTCCGGTTCTTCGGCATCGAACACGTCACGATGATGGTGCTCGCCATCGGGGTGCTTCACGGAGGCCGGCGCCTGTCGAAGAAGGCCGCACCGCCGCGCGCGCGGCACGGGCGCGTCGCAGCGGGCACCGCGCTCTTCCTCGGCCTGGTGTGCTCGTCGGTGCCGTGGCCCGGCCTCCGACACGGTCGGCCGCTGTTTCGCACCGCGCTACCGGCCCGCGCAGTGACCGGTGTCGCCGAAGTGTGTCCGCCGCTCTACGGAGCACGCTGCGCGACGTGCCATGGTCCACGCGGTCGCGCGGACGGCATCGCTGGCGTTTCGCTGCGGCCCCCGCCGCGCAACTTCACCGACGCGAAGTGGCAGGCGGCGACGAGCGATGAGCGACTCCGCGACGTCATCCACGACGGCGGGTTCG
>CAYUAW010000039.1:15664-33691 GCA_964442485.1 uncultured Polyangiaceae bacterium | reverse complement strand
CTAGGTGGGGACCTCGACGTCGCTGACGACGAACACGATGGCCTTCTCGTCACCCGTGTTCTTCGCACGGTGCCGCGTGCCGCGATCGAGCACGCCGCACTGACCCGCGGAGAGTGTGACGATGCCCTCGTCGAACTCGAGGTCGATCATGCCCTCCACCACGTACATGATGTGGCTCCGCTCGCACCACTTCGGATCGGCGAACCCAGGCGCGAACTCGAGCAGGCCGATGCCCCGCCCCGCCAAACTCTTCTTTTTTTCGAGCCGGTGGGTGCCGTGCTCCCAGGGCATTGAACCGAACGGAACGCGCGTGAACGCCATTTGACGCGAGCCTTTCCTACTCCGCGGCCTCGGCCGTCTTCTTCATGAGGGGGAAGCCGAGCGCTTCGCGCTGGGCGTAGTAAGCGTGACACACCTCGCGAGCGATCGTCCGGACCCTGAGGATATATCGCTGCCGCTCGGTGACGCCGATGGCCCCTCGCGCATCGAGCACGTTGAAGGCATGCGCCGCTTTCACGACGAAGTCGTACGCTGGGAGCACCAGTTGCCGGAGGGGGTCATCGCCGCGGGCGAGCAGCCGGCGCACCTCGCCCTCCGCGTGATCGAAGAGAGCGACGTGGTGTGCGACGTCGGCCACCTCGAAGTTGTAGGTCGACCACTCCCACTCGGCGCGCCGGAAGATCTCGCCGTAGGTGACCTGCTCGTTGTAGCGGATGTCGGCAAAGTGATCGACGTCCTGCAGGTACATCGCGATGCGCTCGAGGCCGTAGGTGAGCTCGCCGCTCACCGGCTTGCACTCGAGGCCGCCCACCTGCTGGAAGTACGTGAACTGGCTGATCTCCTGCCCGTCGAGCCAGATCTGCCAGCCGAGGCCCCAGGCGCCGAGGGTCGGGCTCTCCCAGTCGTCCTCGATGAAACGAACGTCGTGATCGAGCGGCTTCGTGCCCAGGGCGGAGAGCGACTCGAGGTACAGATCCTGGATGTTCAGGGGGCTCGGCTTCAGGATGACCTGGAACTGATGGAACTGCTGCAGACGGTTCGGGTTGTCCCCGTAGCGGCCGTCGGTCGGCCTGCGCGACGGCTCGACGTAGGCAACATTCCAGGGCTCGGGGCCGATTGCCCGCAGTACCGTGGCGGGGTTGAACGTCCCGGCGCCGACCTCCGAGTTGTACGGCTGGACGATGACGCACCCGCGATCGGCCCAGAATCGCTGGAGGTTCTGAATCAGGTCCTGAAAGTACATGGCCGTCGGCGAACAAGCGTCAAAGCGAGACCCTTCTTACTACGTGGACGCGCCGGCGCCTACGCCGCCCCCCGCAAAATACCTACTGCCGAAGCCGCTCGCCGAAGAGGTTCGTGAGGGTTTCGGCGAATTCGGGCCCCCGGACCTCGTGCTTCAAGAAGACGAAAGCGTCCGTCCAGGGCTGCGCGGCGATCCGGTCGGCCCAGGCGGCGAGTGCGGGGCGCTCGTACTCCTCCGCCCGCAGGCGCAGGTAACCGAAGCTCGCCGTCGGAACGAGCGGCGGGCTCTTTCCTGCGTCGTCCGCGTCACCGGCGACGAGCGCCGCACCGTGCGTGCGCAGGATGTCGTACACGTCGTCCTCGAACCAGGAGGGGTGGCGAAACTCGAAGGCCACGCGCACGCCGGGCGGCACCTTCTCGAGAAACGCCTTCAGCCGTGGGCCGTCCTTTCGCAGGAACGGCGGCAGCTGGAAGAGTAGAGGGCCGAGACGATCGCCGAGCACGCTGGCCACATCGAGGAAGGCGTGTAACGAATCGTCCGACCCCTCGAGGCGCTCGCGGTGAGTGATCCGCTGGGGCGCCTTCAGCGCGAACGTGAAGCTCGGCGGGACCTGCCCGGCCCATCCTTCGAGGCTCTCTCGCTTCGGCATCCGGTAAAAGGTGTTGTTGATCTCCACCGACGGGAGCCGCGTCGCGTAGAAGCCGAGCATCTGACGATCGGGCTGGTTCGCAGGGTAAAACCTGCCCTTCCATTCCTTGTACGAAAACCCGCTCGTGCCGGCGAAGAGCTTCATTACGCGACAAAGGGTAATTCACTCTTCGCCGGAGCGAAAACCTCGCATACCCTCCCGGCCATGGCTGGGCCGCCCAAGCAGAACGACCCCACGGAGTGGACGAATATCGCCGCCGCTTACGACGAGGTAAATGAGCCATTCATGGGCCTCTGGGCCGAGGAGGCCATCCGAGTCGCCGGCCTCCGCCCGACCGACCGGGTCCTCGACGTGGCGACCGGCCCGGGGACCCTGGCGGTCCGGGCCGCTCCCCTGGTGAAGGAGGTGGTCGCCACCGACTACTCGGAAGGCATGCTCGAACGTCTCCGCGCACGCATCGAACGCGAAAAGCTCACGAACGTGGTCGCGAAGCAGATGAACGGGCAGCAGCTCGAGCTGGCGAGCGAGTCGTTCGACGCCGCGTTCTCCGTGTTCGGGCTCATCTTCTTCCCCGATCGCGGGCGCGGCTTCCGCGAGCTCTGCCGGGTGCTGAAGCCCCAGGGGCGCGCGGTGGTCGTCGGCTGGGGACCGGTCGACCGCATGCCCCTCATCGACGGCCTCTTGAAGGGGCTGCGCGAGGCGCTTCCGGACATGCCGACGCCGACCGGGACGCCGCCCGTCCAGAGCTTGCAGGATCCAGCGCGCTTCGCCACGGAGATGATGGAAGCCGGCTTCGACGACGTGGAGATCGTAACTCGCACCGTCCAGAAGCCGACGACCGACACCGTCGAGCAGTTCTTCGATCGCACCGCGCCCGCGAACCTGTTCGTGGCCCCGCTCAAGGCGAAGCTCCCGAAGGACAAGTGGGAGGACGTCCGCGGTCACGTCTGCAAGGCGATTCGCCAGGCCGTCGGCGACGGCCCCGTCGTGTACTCGGGAGAGGCCAACATCGGCATCGGCCGCCGTGGGGCGGACGAGGACGAGTGAAGGTCCTGGTCGTCGGCGCAGGAGCCGTCGGCGGCTACTACGGAGCGATGCTCTTCCGCGGCGGCCACGACGTGACAGTCGTGGCGCGAGGCGAGCACGGCCGCGCGATCCGCGAGCACGGCCTGGTCGTCGATACGCCGGACGGAGTAATCGTCGCGACGCCGCACGTGGTCGAGGACGTCCGCGACGCTGCGGGCCTCGGCGCGGACGTCGCGCTCGTCGCGGTCAAGGCCGCCAGCCTGGCCGACGTCGCTGCGGGCACGGGCGCCGCGCTCGCCGACGGAGGCTTCGCGATCCCGCTCCTGAATGGCCTCGACTCGGAAGCGGAGCTCGCGAGCGTCATCGGTCCGGGGCGCGTCATCGGTGGGATCGCCCAGATCGCGTCGCGCATTGCGGGGCCCGGCCGCATCCGCGTCGACGCGCCCGCGAAGGTGGTCCTCGCGCCGCTCGTGCCGGAGCAGATGCCCGCCGTTCAGCGCATCGCTGACGAGTTCGCCAGGGCGGGGTTCGAGTGCGAAGCGAAGCCGGATCTCTCGCGCATCCTGTGGACGAAGCTGCTCTGGAACGCGCCGTTCAACGCGGTCTGCGCGCTCACGGACAGGTCGGCGGGAGAGGTCCTCGCCGTGCCGGAGCTCGCGACGCTCGTGCGCGACGCGATGATGGAGCTTGCCACCGTCGCTCGGGCAGACGGCGTCGTCATCGACGAGCGGCTCATCGACGCGACGATCCAGGCCACTCGAACCAAGTTTGCCGGTTCGCTCCCCTCCATGCTGCAGGACGTCCGGAACGGAAGGCCCACCGAAGCGCAGGCGCTGCAGGGCGCGGTCGTGCGTCACGGCGAGCACCACGGCCTCCCGACGCCCATTCACCGGACCCTGTTGTCGCTTCTGCTGGCGCGCACGCCGCGTGGCTCAGAAATTTCGCGAGGCTGACCGGTTCGGCTCGCGTAACGCGGCGCGGCGGTCCCTCGACACGTCGCGCGAACGAATATTCGCAATTCGGTGGATCGGAAATCCGATGAAGCAGCGGCTCCGCAAGCAGCTCTGAATATGTTGTGAACAACCTTCGCCGTCCCACGGCACCCCGAGGCTGCGGTCCCTCCCCGATGCGCGCCCGCAAATGGGGGGTTCTGAATGTGCGAGGCCGTGTAAACTACCAATTTGCTGGGTGGGTCATTGAATGGGTAACCGATTGCTGCTTGTGGAAGACGAGCCGACGCTCGCCCGCGCACTCGTTCGACTGCTCCGCCGAGACGGCTACGACGTGAGCATGGCGGCCTCGTGCGGTGAGGCGCGCGCGCTATCCGGCAGGTACTCGGTGGGCATTTTCGACATCGATCTCCCCGACGGAGACGGCGTCGATCTGGCGGAGCAGCTGCGGCGTGACGGCACGGTGTGCTCCGTCATGTTCTTCAGCGGCACGTCCATCGCAAAAAAGCGCGTCCGGGCCCTGGGCCTCGGCCCCTTCGTCGAGAAGAGCAAGGGCTACGACGAGCTCGCGGCCACAATCCGTCGCATGCTCGCGCACAAAGCCGCGAAGGTCGCCGGCGGCGAGACGTCGGGGTCCGGCGAATCGACCAAACCCCCGCCCTCCGGCGTGCGGGGCCACGCGCGCCCGCGGGAGTAGGGCACGCGCCGGCGGGTCAGCGTTCGCGCTCGGGGCTCGGGACGACGTCGCGCACGTTGCCCACCGCATCGACGCGGCCGTCCCGGAGCGATATCGCTCGCTCCCCCAGGGTGCGCGCCTCCTGACGGTGGTGGGTGACGACGATCGCGGGAATGCCGAGATCGGAAACGAGGGTGCGCACGTCTGCGCCGAGCGCGTAGCGCAGGTCACGATCGAGCGACGAGAACGCTTCGTCGAGGAGCACGATGCGCGGCTGCCGAGCGAACGCGCGGGCGAGCGCGACGCGCTGCGCCTCGCCGCCGGAAAACGTACGCGGGACCCGCTCGGCGACGTGACCGACGCGCATCCGTTCGAGCATCGCCAACGCGCGCCGGCGCCGCTCCGGCGCGGGGACGCTGCGCGCGATGCCGTACTCCACGTTGGCGAGCGCCGTGAGGTGGGGGAACAGCGCGAGCGACTGGAAGACCAGCGAAAGATTTCGCGATTCGGGCGCCACGTCGATACGCCCGTCCGAGTCGAACCAGATTGTGTCGCCGAGCGCGACGCGACCCGCCGCGGGCTTCGAGAGCCCGGCGATTGCCGCGAGCGTCGAGCTCTTGCCGGAACCCGAAGGCCCGAAGAGCACCGTGATCCCTGGTGGAACCTCGAACGCGACGTCCAGTTCGAAGTTGAGGTTACTCTGCCGGACCCTCACCGAGAGCGTGTCAGAGGACACGCTGCGCCCTGGTGAGCCGGCCCGCGACGAAGAGCGCGCCGACCGCGATGCACGTGAGGACCGCGATCATACCGAGCGCGTCGCGCTCACGGTTCGCCTGGATGGCGTCGTAGATGGCGAGCGACGCCGTCTGGGTCCTGTCCGGGATGTCGCCCGCCACCATGAGCGTCACCCCGAAATCGCCCAGCGCGCGGGCGAAGCCGAGCATCAGTCCGGCGACGATTCCCGGCGCGGAGAGCGGGAGCTCGACGGTCAGAAATGCGCGCAGCGGGCCCGCTCCGAGCGTCCGCGCGGCGTTCTTGAGGATCGGATCGACGCTCTCGAGCGCCGCGCGAGACGACATGACCACCAGCGGGAGCGCTCCGACGGTCGCAGCCAGCACGACGCCGGTGAAGGAGAAGACGATGGACGAGCCGGTGACGGCCTCGAAGAGCCGCCCGACGGGGCTCCTCCTGCCGAACAGCACGAGCATGTAGTAACCGAGCACCGTCGGCGGGAGCACCATGGGCGCGGTCACGATGCCGTCGAGCAGGTCGCTCCCTGGAAGCTTACGGCGTGACAGGAGCGCGCCGAGGCCGATCCCGAGG
The DNA here is from genome assembly GCA_964442485.1 of uncultured Polyangiaceae bacterium. Classification (GTDB taxonomy): domain Bacteria; phylum Myxococcota_A; class Polyangia; order Polyangiales; family Polyangiaceae; genus DASZVB01. Next base: position 27,824 of record CAYUAW010000039.1, on the reverse strand, counting down.
ACCCCGGATGCAACGACGGCTAGGGTCGCGACCTCGAAGGTTAGAATCAGCGGAGCGAACGTCACGACAATCGGGGTCTTGGGCGAGAAAGGGATAGGCCGCCATACCACCCGAGCGGCTCGCCGAAGTCCAGGATGGAGGCATCCGCCGCGATGTCCGGCGATCGGGTAAGCTCGCGCACATGGAATGGGTCAACACCGTCACCGGCAAGGCGAAGCCCGAGGACCTCGGTATGACGCTCGTGCACGAGCACCTGCTCATCGGGTATCCCGGCTGGACCATGGATGCGCTCGCGCCCACGTTCGTCCGCGCGGACGCGCTCTCGAAGGCCGTCGATCGCATGGGCGAGCTGCGCGCGCTCGGTGTCTCCACGTTCCTCGATCCTTGCCCGATGGACCTCGGCCGCGACGTGGAGTTCATGGCGGACGTCGCGCAGCGCTCCGGAATGAAGATCGTGTGCGCGACGGGCGCGTACAAGCAGAACGAGGGCATCACCTACACGTTCGGAGCGCTGCCGAGCGAGGAGATCACGGCGATCTACGTGAAGGAGCTCACCGAGGGTATCGGGACGAGCGGCATTCGCGCCGGCATCGTGAAGGTGGCGTCCGGCTCGGGTCAGATCACGGACTACGAGCGCAAGCTCATCACCGCCGCCGGCCGCGCCGCAGCGCACGTGGGCTGCCCGGTGCTCACGCACACCGACGACGCAAGCTGCGGCGTCGAGCAGATCGAGCTCCTGGTCGCGCAGGGCGTGCCGGCGCACCGCATCCTGGTGGGTCACTCCGACGGGCGTGACGACCACGCGTACCATCGTTCGCTCGCCGACCGCGGCGCGTACGTCGGCTTCGACCGGTTCGGTATCGAGAGCCTGATCCCCGACGAGAAGCGCATCGAGAGCGTCGTTGCCATGATCAAGGCGGGCTACACGCGCTCGGTGTGCCTGTCGCACGACTCGGTCTGTGCGTGGCTCGGCCGGCCGATCTTCGGCGGTCACATGGTGCTCACTGCGCAGATGGTCGAGCAGGGATTGCCGAACTGGGAACCCACGCACCTCTTCAAGCGGATCCTCCCCCAGCTGAAGGCGCGCGGCGTCACGGAGGCGGAGCTGCGGACCATCTTCGTCGACAATCCGAAGCGGTACTTCCAGGGCGTCGAGGCGCCGCGATAATCCAACGGATTTCAACCGTTCGATCAGTAAGGCGTCGACACGCCCAGGACCTCGCGCTATCCCGAGCGCGCCGTGAAATTGACCTCGCTCGCCATGTTTGGCTGGATCGGTCTTATCTACGTCGCCTGCTCGGGCTGCGCATCGGTCGAGCCGCTGGCTCTCTCGGATGCAGGGCTCCCCCTTTCCTCTGCTGGACAGGGCGGGATGGTCCCGCCGGGTGCGGGCGGCACCGATCCGGGCGGCGGTGTCGGGAGCGGCGGCGTCGGCTCGCCGATGGGCGGCATGCCGGGCGCGGCGGGAGCCAGTGGTGCGGCGGGCCCAGGTGGCGCGACGGGAGCGGGCGGCGCGACGGGAGCGGGCGGTGCGACGAGCCCAGGCGGCGCCGCCGGAGCCGCCGGCACGGCCGGGGCAGCGGGCAGTGGGACCTGTTACCCGATGGGGTGCCCCGGATGCATCCTGACCATGGGCAGCCTGTTCGGAACGCCCTGCTGCACCGCCGCCGGCAAGTGCGGTTGTCAGGCCATAGGGAGTATGACGTGCATGTGAGAGGGCGTCAGCGGACCGCTAGGCTGGTGACGTCGTCACAACGGCAACCAGAACTTCAAATCAGTGGGACTACCGGCGAAGCCGGCGCGGGCGACTTTTCAGCAAGCGAAGATCGCGCGACTTGCCCGGATGGCGCGGTGGAAAAATTAACCCTCGTGTAGCGGCCCTCGCGTCACCTGGAACCATTCGTTCACTATGGGAAAGGCGCGGCCGGAGATGGCGCGTGCGGCCAGGATGCCGGACTGGACTGCGCCTTCCATGCACGCGACGTAGATGCCGTTCTCGATCCAGTCACCCGCGATGACGAGGTTCTCGTAGCCCGTTTCGTCCGCGGCGATCCGGTGACGGATGCTCCCGGGCTGCGCGATGGTGCACCGCTCGGACGGCCCGGAGTTCGAGCGCCAGTACTGCGCCTCGAAGCGAGCTTCTCCGGAGCGGTTCTTCGGGTCGACCAGGACCCCCCAGTCGAACGCGCCGGCGCCGCGCGGCCAGTCCGCTCCGGGGATGGTCACGTTGGCTTGCGGCTCCGGCCGTGTGCCGTCGCTCGTGAACGGCAAGAGCGTCGTCATGCTCGAGCGAAGGAACGCGAGCGCCGCCTCCTTTGCGTCGGCAGCCATGTCGCGTTCGAAGCTGCTCTTGCCGGGCGGCGGCGGGAGCTCTGGCCCGATCTGGCTACCGCAGAAGTAGGAGACTTGGCCGGGAGCGAGCCCTGCGGGCCACGCCTCCATGGCGCACACCTGCGTCATGTCGGCCCACGTGTTCAAGGGCTGCACGTACAAGCTGAGAAGCGGCGACGGGGCCGCCCAGCCCATCTGCTCGAGCGTCGGCTTGGACCAGGTCTGGAACGCGAGCGTCTGGATCGACTTCACGTTCTCCACCATCCCGCGCCAGCGCGGCGAATGCTCGACGAGCTCGCTGCAGAGATAGGAGACCGCGCCGATGGGAATCGCGAAGAGCAGGGTGTCGAAGTCCTGCCCTTCGCGGAGCGTCACCTTCTCGACCCCGTCGTAGCCCGAGTAGTAGGACTCGAGATCGATGCCGGTGAGAGCGGCAGCGTCGTCGATCTGGTCCCAGAGCGGCTCCGCGGGCCAGCACTCGAGGCCGCACACGTCGACGAGCGGTTCGTAGCCGTTCTTCAGGTTGACCTGCCGGTTCACGAGCACCCTGTCGACGCGCTTCTTGTCCGGTGAGAGCCCGAGCGACTCCACCTTGTGGAAGAACTCGAACTTCACGCCGCGGTTCACGAGCACGCGATAGAGCGGCGCGAACACGATGTCGCCCATCCCCGCCGTCATCTTGTAGTACATCGAGCCCTTGTAGAGGCTCATCCCGATGAGCGCGCGCAGCGCCGCGCCCGCTGCGATGCTCTGGTTCTCGGGATCGCCCGAGAGGTACGAGAAGGCCGCGTCGTAGATGGTGCGGACCCAGGGGCTCTCGAGCGTCGAATCCTGCGCGCCGTGGCGGCTCAGCCACTCGCGCAGATCGAAGTCGTCGATCTTCGAGAAGTCGAAGCCGTCCTTCTGGAGGACGCCGTCCGAAAGCATGCCCGTGAGCATCGCCATGATCATGTCCACGCCGCAGCAGACGCGGTGGTTGTCGGAGTTCCAGCCCGCCATGTCCTGCACGGCGGTGACGAAGGCGCGACGCAACCCGCCGAGCATCTCGAAGAGCATCCGGTACTTCTGCTCCACCTCGATGCCCCTCCGCACCAGCTTGTAGACGGACTCCAGGGAGCGCGCGCAGAAGCTCGTGAAGGGATCGCTGGCGGCGGCCTCGGGCACATCGAACACGTGCGCTCCGTCCAGCTGCGAGAGCACCTTCCAGCCGAAGAGCACCTCCACGGCGGCTTGCACGAACTGCGACAGATACGCCTCGGCGCTGACGAACAGCCCTCCATTTCCGGGCGTCCCTGCGTTCTTCGGAAACATCATGCACCAGGGCGCCCATTGTCCGTCGTAGTGAGACTCCACGACGCCGAAGTCGTGGCCCTGGAACGCATCGTTCACCGTGCGCATCGGGTGGCCCGGCGGACGCGCGAGCTCCTCGTACACGGCTCTCATCATCGAGAAGAAGTCGTGGTAGCAACCGAAGAGGATGTGCAGGCCGTGTTCGAGGATCTTCCCGTGCTCCGCTCTGCCGCTCGCTCCTTTGCCCCCGACGCGCCATCCCATCTGATAAATGGTGATGTCGTACCGATCTCTGAGCTCGTGATCGGAAGTCAGATAGTAAGCAGCACTGAGCGCGGAAGGCCCTCCTCCCAAGATGGCCACGCGCTTCTTCCCGCCCGTCCCCCCGAGTTCTAGTGACATCCTACCGTAGACCAGTATCGTCCCCTCGCGCGAGCGCTTCAAGCGGCTCTCTCGCGGACCTGTACACCTACCTTTCACGACTCGAACTCGAGCTCATCGCGAACGAGGGGGCGGCACACTCGCCGAGTGAAGAGCGCTTCGACGGCGCGCTCCTCTTCGTGGACGTTTCCGGTTTCACGCCGATCACCGAGGCGCTCGCCAAGCAGGGGCCGCGTGGCGCCGAGCTGCTGTCCGAAATTCTGAACGACTACTACGGTCGACTGACCAATCTAGTGGACAGTTACGGCGGCGACGTCCTCTTCTTCGCAGGAGACGCCGCCGTCGCCTTGTTCCGAGTCGACGGTGCTCCCCTCGCCGACGCCGTGCGGCCTTGCGTGGCATGCGGCCTCGAGGTGCGCCGCGAGCTCGACGGCTTCGCGACGAGCTCCGCGCCCGGGTTTCGCCTGTCACTTCGAGCGATGGTGGGAGCGGGTGCGCTACGCGCGCTGCGCGTCGGCTCGAACCCGCGCCTGACCCTCGTAACCGGAACGGCGATGGCGCAAGTCGCCGAGCTAGGCAGCTTGAAAGCGGCGCGCGGCGTCGTCGTCGCTGCGAGCGCGCACTCGCTTCTCGCGGGGGAGACCATCTCGCAGCGCGTCAGTCGCCATGCTTTCGACGTGACAGCGCTCCAATATTTCCCGGAAAAACGCGCCCGGACAGCAACCACGTCCATTCCCGGACTGGAGGCCGTCGAGCGAGCGCTCCCCGCCGTCGTCGTACAGCGCACGCGGGCGGGACAGACGGAGTTCCTCGCCGAGTTCAGGACGCTGAGCGTCGTCTTCGTCGGCCTGTCCTTGGGCGGCCACCCCACATTGATGGAGCTGCACCATGCGGCGACCACGCTCGGCGAGCTCGTGGCTCGATTCGAGGGCGCCGTGTACCAGTTTCTCGAGGACGACAAAGGTTTGACGCTCGTCGCCTCGTTCGGCATCCCTCCGCGCGCTCACGAGGACGACGCAGCGCGCTCGGCGCTGTTCGCGGTGGCAGCCGCCGCGGACCTCCGGGAGCTCGGCGGAGATCCGGCGATCGGGGTGGCCACCGGGCGGCTCTTCTGCGGTGCCTACGGCGGCGACAGCCGGAAACAATATTCCCTCGTCGGCCCAGCGATCAATCGCGCTGCTCGGTTGATGCAGGCAGCCCGCGACCATGGCGTGCTGTGCGACGACGCAACACGCCGCGCTGCCGGTCGGCAGGCGGATTTCGAGTCGCTGGGCTCGCTCTCGCTCAAGGGCCTGGAGGAGCCCGTCCTCGTGAGCCGCCCGCGCGCCGACTCTCCGCGTTCGAGCCGGCAGCGCTCATCCATACCGGCCAGCGTCGGTCGCGACGAGGAACGCGAGGCGTTGACCATCGCGGTGGACGCCCTCGTCAGCGGACGCAGCGACGGCCCCATCCTCCTGGTGGCGGAGGCAGGTATGGGCAAATCCCACATGATGGGTGAGCTCCACGCCATCGCCGAGAAGCGCGGCGTCCGGATCGTTCGAGGCGACGCAGACTCGATGGAGACGAAGACTCCGTACTTCGCCTTCCGCACCGTCTTCGCGGAGCTCACGGGCGTCGTCGGTCTCGAGGCGCGCGAGGCGCAGGTCCGCGTGCTCGAAGCGCTGTCCGAGGGTCGCGACCTGTCGGCGATCGCGCCGCTCCTCTCCGTCGTCTTGCCGCTCGACTGGGCGGAGACGCCCCTGACGCAGCAGATGACGCCGCAGATCCGCGCAGAGAATCTCACACGGTTGCTCCTTCACCTGCTCGGCCGCGCCGCCGAGCAAGAGCCCTTTCTGCTGGTCCTGGAGGACGGTCACTGGCTCGACTCGGCGTCGTGGGCGCTCCTCGCCCTCGTGAGGCGGCTCGTCCCTCGGGCGACCATCGTCGTCACGATGCGTCCAATGGATCACGAGCCGCCCGATTGTGCGAAACTGAGAGAAGGGGCCATGCGGCTCGCCTTGCCGCCGATGAATCGGGAGCAGACGATAGAGATCCTGGTGCACCGCCTCGGGGTGCCCACGGTGCCCGCGGAGTTCGTCGACTTCGTCGTCACTCGCGCCGAGGGCAACCCGTTCTACATCGAGGAGATCGCGTACTCGCTCCGCGACTCGGGTCACGTGCGCATCGAAGGCACGGAGCTCGAGGCGCCCGCAGGGTGGGCGGCCCTGGCCGGTCTCTCGTTCCCGGATTCCCTTGAAGCAGTCATCACGAGCCGCATCGACCGGCTCACCGCCGCCGAGCAGCTCGCGCTGAAGGTGGCGAGCGTCGTCGGACGTCATTTCGAGGAAGCGGCCGTGCTGGAGGCGCTGCCCGTCGTCGAGGACCGCGCCGGGCTGCCGGGAGTCCTCGCGCGCCTGCAGCAGCTCGATCTTCTCGTCCCGGAGAGCGACGCCGCGTGGACGTTCCGCCACGCCGTCACCCGCGAAACCACCTACGGGCTCCTCAGCTACTCGCAGCGGCGGTCGCTGCACCGGGCCGTGGCCGAGCACCTGGAACGCCGACACGAGAGCGATCTCTCGCCGCTCTACGCACGCCTCGCGCAGCACTGGAGCCTCGCCGAGGACTCCGCGAAGGCGGCCACGGCGTACGGCAACGCTGGAGCGCAGTCGCTCGGCGCCTATGCGAACGAGGAGGCGATGGTCTTCTTGACGCGCGCCCTCGCGCTCGACGGCGAGACGAATCGAGGAACGGCCTTCCGTCGCTCACGGTGGCTCGAGCTCCTCGGAGAAGCGCACTACAGCCTGGCCGGCCACGACGCGGCGAGGGCGGCCTACGAGGGCGCGCTGCGGGAGCTCGGCTTCGTACCTCCGAGCGGCGCCGCCGGAGCCACCCGGCAGCTCTTCGAACACCTGCTGCGACGTGCCCGGGAGCGCGTCACCGGGCGGGCGGCAGCTCCCGTCAGCGCGGAGAAGCGTGAAGCGCTCAAGCATGCAATGAAGGTCCTGGAGGAGCTCGGCGCAGTACTGCTCTGGCAAGGCGCGCGTACGAGCTTCCTCGAATCCGCGTTCCTCGGCAGAAACCTGGCCGATCGGGTCGGTCCCTGCGGCGCGTCGGCGGGAGCGATGAGCGGCGCCGGGTACGTCCTGGCGATGATGGGGCTTCACGGTCTCGCCGAGCGGGATCTGGCGCGCGCCGTCGCCCTCGCGGAAGAGAACGAGCCGATCTTGCCGAAGATCCAGGCCTACCTGATGCAGGGCATGTTCCTGAGCTTCATGGGCCGCGCCGAGCAGGCGCTCCATCCGCTGCGCAGGTCGGGCGTCCTGGCGGACGAGCTCGGTGGTGGGCTGTGGAAGCACCGCGCGAAGTTCATGCTGGGTGAGCCGTTGATCCTGCTCGGCTCTTACGACGAAGCGGGCCACGTTTTCGAGGAAGCCGCCGCTCACTCCATCGGCGCGGAGCCGACGGTCGTCGGCTTCTCCTACGCCATGCAGGCGCTGTCCCGTCTGCGCCTCGGAAACGTCGATTCGGCGCTCGCCCTCCTGGAAGGCCCGCTCGGCGTCGAGGTGATTCGCTCGACGACCGTGCCGCTCCAGCTCTTCGCGAGCCTCGGTCCCCTCGCAGAGGCTCGCCTCGCACGCGGCGACGTGGAAGGCGCACTCGGAGCGATCCGCGAAGCCGAGCGCGCGGCTCCGGGCGAGGAAGCGAACGGCTACTTCGCGGGGATCCACGGCCACGCCGCTGCGTGCCAGGTGTATCTCTCCATCGCAGAGGGCGCCGTCGGGCCGGCTCCGCTCGATAGAAGCGCGGCGCTCTCGAGCGCGCGCCGCGCCGTGAAGCGGTTCTCGAGGTTCGCTCGAACATTTCCGGGCGCCATGGCAAGCCTTCGCATTTCCATGGGCCGCCTCTCGGCGCAGTCGGGTGACGTGCGCGGAGGGCTCAGGCTACTCGACAGCGCGGCGAACGAGGCGAGCGAGAAGAAGCTGCCTTACGAGGAGGCGAGCGCGCACTTCCATGCGGCGCGCTACGTCGGCAAGGAGCTCCGCCCCGCGCGGCTCCGTCGCGCTGCGGAGCTCTTCGCGCGCTTCGGAATGAAGCGCGAGCTGGAGCGCGTCGAATCGTCGTGACGTTGGTTGACGGAGAAGAGAGGGACATTTTCGAATGGTGAACGGGCAGAAGACACGGGTGGTCGTCCTCGGCGCCGGGCCTGCCGGCCTTGCCGCGGCGTTCGGGCTCTCCGACACGGAAGAGCAGCGCGCGCGCTACGACGTCACCGTCTACCAGATGGGGTGGCGCGCGGGCGGCAAGTGCTCGACGGGGCGGGCGGCACCGACGATGCGCATCGAGCAGAACGGGACGCACTACCTGTTCGGCTGCTACGACGCTTGCTTCGACACCGTGAGGCGTTCGTTCGACGAGCTCGTCACGCGCGGCATCTCGTCCTTCGGCACCTACGAAGAGGCGTTCCTGCCGCGTAACCTGCTCGTCTTCACGCAGCGCTTCCGAGGCGAGTGGCACCTCTGGCCCATTCGCTTCCCCGCCAACGGGACGGTACCCGGCACGCGCGACGGTGCGCTCCCGGTCCACGACTACGTCTCGATGGCGCTCGGGTGGCTTCTAGAGGCCGTCGGCGGGTTCCAGGCGCTCGGAAAGCTCGGGGCGCGAGCGCCCTTCGAGCAAGGCTTCGAGAAGCCCGGCTGGCTACACCGGTTGCTTCTCCCGCTCGAGAGCGCCGCCGACGAAGCCGCTCGGGTGCTGCTCGAGGCGCTCTCCAGCGCGCTCACGGATCTGAAGGACAGGACGACGACCGAGGCGCAGCGCGAGGCCGCGCTCGCGACGGTGTCGGGCCTGCTGAAACGGCTACGGACCCTCTTCTATCGGCTCTTCTCGAGGCGGATCGACGCGGAGCTCGCGTGGAATCGCTTCTTCATGCAGCTCGACTTCGTCTGCACGAACGTCATCGGCATCATCGACGATCAGGTGGCAAAGCCCGGCCGGCTCGGGCTCCTCGACGCGCTCGAGTACCGGGAATGGCTCCGGCGCCACGGCGCCCGCGAGGTGACGTGCAACGCCCCGTTCCTGACGACCTGGTACGACGCCGTCGCGGCTTACGTGGAGGGCGACAAGGAGCGACCGAACCTCTCGGCTGCGGTGACGCTCAACTCGCTCCTGCGCGCCGTCCTCACTTACAAGGGCGCCTTCGCGTACCAGATGAGCTCGGAGATCGGAGATTCGTTCGTCGCGCCCATCTTCCAGGCCGTTCGCGAGCGCGGCGTGAAGGTCCAGTTCTTCCACAGGGTGCACGGCGTGGTCCCCGACGAACAGGGCCGCATCGTGCGCCTCGAGATGGAGCAGCAGGTTGCGCTCCGCAGCGGTGATCCGTCTTCTTACGACCCCTTCGTCGTGGTGAAAGGAAGGAACGCTTGGCCCGAGGAGCCGCGCTGGGAGCAGCTCGACCTCGCCCCCGACCAGCGACCGGCGGACCTCGAGTCGTTCTACACGACGTGGCGCGGCTCTCGCTACGAGCTAGCTCTCGGTGAGCACTTCGACGTGGTGGTGCTGGCGCTGCCCATCGGCGTGCTGCCTGCGCACTGCGCGCGCATCATCGAACAGCAGCCCACGTGGCGCGACATGGTGGGCGCGCTCCGAGCCGTCGAGACGCAGAGCCTCAGGCTCTGGTTCCGTCCGGACCTCGCGGGGCTCGGGTGGCCCTACGAGCCGCCGATCGTGTCGGGCTACGCGAAGCCGTTCAGCACGTGGGAGGACGACAGCCATCTCTCGACGGTGGAAGCGTGGCCAACGGGCAGCGCGCCCGGTGCGCTCGCCTCCGTGTTCGGCGCGCTCGCCGCCAAGTGGCCTCCGCCTGGCCCCGCCGACGCGGGGTACCCCGAGCGCCAGCGTAACGCGATGATCGAGAACTCGAAGCGATGGCTGCAGACGAGCGCCGGCGATCTGTGGAAAGGCGCCGCGAGCGCGACCAACCCGCACGGCCTCGATTTCGACAAGCTCGTCGACCTCGAGAACCGGAAGGGCGAAGCGCGCCTCGGGTTCCAGACCTTCCGCGCGAACTCGGGCCCCATCGAGGCGTACACGATGGCCACCGCCGGGACCCTCCGCTATCGGCTTCGCACCGACGAGTCGGGCTACGAGAACATGTATCTGGCGGGAGACTGGGTCAGGAACGGCGTCGGCATCGGCGCGGTGGAGGGCGCCATCGTCAGCGGGCTCCAGGCGTCACGAGCGATCAGCGGGCATCCTGCCCACATCCCGAACGAAGAGCGCGAGCTCTGAGCGGCGGCGAGAGCCGTCAGGGCTTCTGACCGCCGGGAGCGCGGCGTGAGTTGCTCGCGTACGGGTAAATGCTCCCGCTCTGATTGGGCGGAGCATTCGTGCCGGATTGACCGTCGATACTGTAGCACTGCGTTCCATACTTCGGACCCGACTGGCAGTACGTGCCGCCAGGGCCGCAGGACGGGAGGAGCGCCGCAGCGAGAAGAGCGAGCGCGACGGTGGCCAGTGAAATATGTTGCCGGCGAGCCACAGCCTGGTGTGCCGCACGCGCCACGGTGACTCGACGAACGCAGCGCGACGCAAGAGTGGAAGACGACATGACGCTGCCCAAAGCACGCGGCGTGCCGCGCCGTCAGGCAAAGACATCAGCTAAACGAGCGAGACCTTCGCTGAGCAGTGAAAGCACGACGAGCACGCCTGCCATCCAGACGAGCCCCAGGGCGAACCCCACGAAGGTGCGCCGGGTGCGCACGAAGTGCACCGGGATGCACAGGGGCCCGAAGGCGACCACGGCGCTCCAGAAGCTCGCCTCGTTCCAGGCCCGCGCATAGAGCCTCGGGGGTAGCCGGCGCATGTCCCGCCGCACGACCCACGCCGTGAAGACGACGCCGAGCGCAATTTGCAGGACCAGATCGACGACGTTCATCGTCCCGTCCCCGACTCCTGGCGAGCGAGAACGACCTCGGACGGGGTCGCGGGCTCGTTTTCGCCCGGGGCCCCCCGCCCCGGGCCGCGGAGGGGGGCCGGTGGGTCGACCCGAGCCGCGAAAAATACCCGAGAAGGCACGGAATAGCGGGTTATCCGCGATTGTATTTGGCGGCCGGCAAGGGCTATAGGCGACAGACCCTTTTCTGGGGAGAGACACACGATGCAAGACGTCCGCGCGTTGAACGAGCTCGTAGCGAAGGAGAGCGCGTTCGTCGACGACCTGCTAGCCGAGATCGGCAAGGTCGTCGTGGGCCAATCGTACATGATCGAGCGGATCCTGATCGGTTTGCTCACGGGCGGGCACGTGCTGCTCGAGGGGGTGCCCGGCCTCGCCAAGACGCTGACCGTCCGCACCACCTGCGACGCCATTCACGCGAAATTCGCCCGCGTGCAGTTCACGCCGGACCTCCTTCCCGCGGATCTCATCGGAACCGTCATCTACAACCAGCGGACGGGGGACTTCACCTCGAAGCTCGGCCCGATCTTCGCGAACCTGGTGCTCGCCGACGAGATCAACCGCGCCCCGGCGAAGGTTCAGAGCGCCCTCCTGGAAGCGATGCAGGAGCGCCAGGTGACCATCGGCGACACGACGTATCCGCTGCCGGACCCGTTCATCGTCATGGCCACACAGAACCCCATCGAGCAGGAGGGCACGTATCCGCTGCCGGAAGCGCAGCTCGATCGTTTCATGCTCATGGTGAAGGTCGGCTACCCGAGCCGCGACGAGGAACGGCAGGTCATGGATCGCATGACCAGCACGGTCCTGACCAAGGCGCAGCCGAGGTGCTCCCCGAGCCAGCTGCTGGCAGCGCGGAAGGTCATCCGGGACGTGTACACGGACGATCGCGTGAAGGACTACATCGTCGACATCGTCTTCTCGACACGCGAGCCGCAGCAGCGCGGCCTGAAGGATCTCGCGCCCCTCATCGAGTTCGGTGCAAGCCCGCGCGCGAGCATCGCGCTGAACCTCGCGGCGCGCGCCCACGCCTTCCTCCGGCATCGCGGCTACGTGACGCCGGAGGACGTGAAGGCAGTCGGCCCGGACGTGCTCCGGCATCGTCTCGTCCTCTCTTACGAGGCCGAAGCCGAGAACGTGACGGCGGAGGACGTCGTCCGTCGGGTGTTCGAGGTCGTCGAGGTGCCGTGATGCGGGCGGCCCTCGCCGCGCCGCACCGTGTGGAGC
>CAYUAW010000039.1:10441-15564 GCA_964442485.1 uncultured Polyangiaceae bacterium | reverse complement strand
GCCAAAGCCGTGATCCCGCGTGAGCTGCTGAAAGCCCTTCGCAAGATCGAGATCACGACGAACCGGCTCGCGACGGAGCAGCTCGCCGGCAACTACACCTCCGTCTTTCGCGGGCAGGGCCTGGCCTTCAGGGAGGTGCGCCAGTACCAGCCGGGCGACGACGTCCGGACCATAGACTGGAACGTCAGCGCGCGCATGGACGACGCCTACGTGAAGGTTTTCGTCGAAGAGCGCGAGATGACGGTGATGCTCGTCGTGGACGTGTCGGCGAGCGGGCTCTTCGGCACCCGCATCGCCTCGAAGGCGCGCGTCGCGGCGGAGGTCGGCGCGCTCTGCGCCTTCAGCGCCATCAAGCACAACGACCGAGTCGGGCTCATCATGTCGACCGATCGCGTGGAGAGCATCGTCCCTCCGAAGAAGGGGCAGAAGCACGTGATGCGCGTCATCCGGGAGATACTCGGTGCCCAGCCGGAGCACCGCGGCACCGACCTCGGGCTCGCGCTGGAGACGCTGTACCGGGTCGCGCGTCGGCGCAGCGTGGCGTTCGTGCTGTCGGATTTCTTCGCGTCGAACTACGAGCGGGCGCTGTCGCTCGCGTCCGCGCGCCACGACGTCATCCCGCTGATGCTGGTCGACCCGCGCGACGAGGAGATGCCCGATGTCGGGCTGGCGAGCTTCGAGGACTTCGAGACGGGTGAGGACGTCCTCGTCGACACCTCGAGCCGGCGGGTGCGGGCGCACTATGCCCACGTCATGCGCGAGCTCCGCGAAGGTCATCTCCGGACGTTCAAGAAGCTCGGGCTCGACTACGCCGTCGTCCGCACCGACAGGCCCTTCGTCGAACCTCTGCGCCAGCTCTTCGCGCGGCGCGCACGGAGGGTCCGTCGATGAAGGGGCGGGGCGTCCGGCGCGGAGCGACCTGTGTGTTCGCGCTCCTCGCGTTGCCCTCGGCCGCACTCTCGGGAGCGCCGTCGGCTCTGGCGGTCATCGCCACGGCGCCCGCGCCTTCCGCGTCCGCCGGCGAACCGGATGAAGCGGAGTCGTCCGCCACGTGCCGGGAAACATTCCCAGCCGGCAGCGAGAGACCGAAGGTCACCGAGACGTTCCCCGATCGCGGCAAGAGCGGGTACGCGCTCGTGCTCGACGTCACCGTCCTCCATGGAAAGGGCGAGAGCATCCTGCCGAGCGGGCTGGGCGCGGAGACGGGGGGCGAGGCGCAGCGCGCGCTCGAGGCGGCAGGGTTCTACCTGCCGAGCATGAAGGGGCAGAGCGCGCCGAAGCTCGAGACGAAGGTGGAAGGGAACCAGGGTCGCAGCCATCTGACCATATCTGTGGTCGCATTGCCGAAGAAGCCGGGGCGCACGGAGCTGACGCTGCCGCCGCTCCCCATCGCGATGGCGCGCGCGAGCGGCGAAGTGCGCACGCTCTGCACGGCGCCCCACACGGTCATCCTGGAAGATCCCATCGCGAACACGCCGGGCGCGAAGCCGAAGGGCAACCCGCGACCGCTACGCCAGCTCGAAGAATGGACGGCAGCGAAGTACGCGACGTTCGGCGCCGCCGGGGCGGCCGTGCTCGCGGCCCTTCTTGCCTGGCTCCTCACCCTGTGGCGGAGGCGCCCGAAGCCGGTTCTCCCGCCCCCGCCCCCGCGTCCGCCGTGGGAAGTCGCGCTCGAGGAGCTCTTCGACGTCCGCGTCGCGCAGCTCGTGGAGCAGGGCCGGTTCGCCGAGCACTTCGATCGCGTCTCGGATGCGGTGCGCCGGTACCTCGGGGCGCGCTACGGCTTCGACGGCCTGGAGACGACCACGAGGGAGGCGATGTCGGCCCTGCGCCGTGTGTCGCCCTTCATCGGAGTCCTGCCGGACATCGACTCGTTCCTGCAGAACGCCGATCTGGTGAAATTCGCGAAGCTTTCTCCCACCGAGCCCGAGTGTCACTCGGCCCTCGGCAGCGCGGAGGAGATCGTGCGCCGCACCATGCCCCTCCCGACGGATCCCTTCGCCAACCTGCCGACGCGGGGCGAGGCCGCGGCTCCCGCCCAGCCGTTTCCGCCTCCGCCACCCGACGACCGCGGAGGCCCGACGTGACGAATCGCGAGAGCCTCCTTCTGCGCATCGTCGTGCTGGTCGTCACGACCGCCGCGGCGCTCGCGTTCGGCTCGTCGTATCCGCTGTTCGCGAAGGGCACGGCGTGGCTCACCGCCACGTGGGAGCATCCCTGGTTCCTCGTCGCGCTGGTCGTCGTCCCGGTCATCCTCTACAGGGGGACGTTCGGCGAGGACGCGCGCCTTCCGCGTCTGCGCCTCGGCACGGTGACGCCCCTCGCTCGAGGGCCGCTCGGCGGCCGGGTCTGGCTTCGCGACGTCCCCGGCGTCCTGCGCGCAGTGGCCGCCGGCTTTCTCATCGCCGCCACCGCGCGCCCCGTCAGCACAATCCAGCCCGACACCGCGCAGGAAGAAGGCATCGACGTCGTGCTCGTCCTCGATCTGTCGGGCTCGATGGAAGCCGTCATCGAGAACCTGCCTCCGGACATCGCGCAGCTGGCGCCTCCGAAGCAGCGCGGGATGAGGCCGACGCGCCTCGACGCCGCGAAGGCCGTCATCCGGGACTTCATCTCGCGAAGGAAGACGGACCGCATCGGCGTCGTCGTGTTCGGCAAGGCCGCGTACGTGCTCTCGCCGCCCACCCTCGACTATCACCTCCTCGACGCGCTCGTGTCGCGCATGGAGATCAACCTCATCGACGGCAGCGCCACCGCCATCGGCGACGCGATCGGCGTGGCCGTCGCGCGCCTCCGCCGCAGCCACGCGGCGAGCAAGGCCATCGTGCTGCTCACCGACGGCGACAACAACTCCGGCGCGCTCTCGCCCGAGTACGCGACGCACCTGGCGAGCGTGGTCGGCGCGAAGGTGTACACCGTGCAGATCGGCTCGGGTGAGCTGTCACAGGCCCTCGACGGGTTCGACCTGTTCGGACAGCCGCACTACGTGACCAAGACGTTCCCGACCAACCCCGAGCTCCTGCGCAAGATCTCGAAGCAGACCGGCGGCCGTTCCTACGTCGCGACCGACGCGCGCGCGCTGCAGGCGAGCCTCCACGACGTGCTGAACCAGCTCGAGAAGACGAAGTTCGAGTCGACGGTCGCCACCTTCGAGGACCTCTACCGGTACCTGCTCTTGCCGGGCGTCCTGTTGATCGCCATGGAAGCGCTGCTCAGGAGCTTCGTGCTCCGGAGGTTCCCGTGAGGTTCTCGCACCCGTGGTGGCTCGCAGGGAGCTTGCTCGCCCTGCTCGTCGGTGTCGCGCTCATCGGGGGCGCGTGGCTCCTCGTGCGCGCGGCCCGTCGCTTCGGGGACGAGGCGCGCATCGCGGCGCTGGTGACGGACCGGCCGGCGGCACGGCGCGCGCTGAAGGGAGTGCTGCTCGTGCTCGCCGTAGCGGCCGGCTTCGTCGCGCTCGCGCAGCCGCAGTACGGGCGCGGCACGCGGGTGCTCCCCGCGACCAACCTCGACGTGATCATCGTCCTCGACTACTCGAAGAGCATGTACGCGCGCGACGTGACGCCCTCACGCACGGAGCGCGCCAAGAGCGAGGTGGCCCGGCTCATCGCGGACCTCCCGGGGGCACGCTTCGGTGCGGTGGCGTTCGCCGGAGAGCCGCTGAGCTTCCCGCTGACCAACGACGGCGGCGCCATCGCGCAGTTCTTCCGACAGCTCTCTCCGTCCGACATGCCCGTCGGCGGCACGGCCATCGCGCGCGCCCTCGAGCTCGGGATGGATCTCCTGCGGCGCGACCCGGTGTCCCAGCGCCATCGTCGCGTCATGGTGCTGGTGACGGACGGCGAGGATCTCGAGGGCGACCCGGTGTCGGTCGCGGAGGGCATCGCCAAGGAGCACGTCACCGTTCACGTCGTGCAGATCGGCGGCCGGACCCCCGAGCCGATCCCCGACATCGACGAGCACGGCAACACCGTCGGGTGGCGGCGGGACGACAACGGCCAGCCGCTCACCACGTCCCTCAGCGCGGCGGGAGAGGATCAGCTCGGCAAGATCGCGAGCACGACGGGCGGCAACGTCGTGCGCAGCGAGCGCGGCTCCACAGGCATCAACGAGATCGCTGCGTCGATGCGGAAGATGATGACCGAGGAGCTCTCCGAGCGCGTCGAGACGGTCTACGCGGACGTCTACATCTACCCGACGGCGTTCGCGCTCCTGCTGCTCCTCGTCGAGGCCTTCGTCCCCGAGGCACGACGCCGCGCGCCCTTCCCGAAGGAGCCCCCGCCTCCCCCGCTGAAGGGCCGACGAAAGGGCATGCGCGCCGCGACGGGTGTCGCGCTGCTCCTCACGGTGGGCTGCCAGGATGGCTTCTTCACGCGCCACTCGCCCGCGGTGGACCAGGCGATCGGCTCCCTCGACGGGGGCGATCCGGCGAAGGCGTCGGAGGTGCTCGAGCAGTATCTATCGACCGGGCAGTGCAAGGGCGGCGAGCTCGGAACGCCGGAGAGCGTGCGCACCCGCTCGAACGCAAGCTTCGATCTCGGGCTCGCCCTGTTCCGCGTCGCGGAGCGCTTCGGCGCGCGCTTCGGAGAAGATCCCAAGAGCGGCGCGAGCCCTCTCGGCGGCAGCCTGGGCAACCCGACGACACCGCTGCCGGCGCCGCAGCAGCAGCCCCCCGGAATGCCCGGCGCGCAAGGAGCGCCCGCGGCACCCGGCGGAGGCGATCCGGGCGAACAGCGGTCGGACGAGGTCGACTGCGCGCTCCGCGTCGTCCGCATCGTCGCGAACGATCCCTCGACGCCGGTCGACGTGAAGGCCAACGCCGAGTACCTCACCGGCAATCTCGAGTTCTTGCGCGGCAAGTACGAGGACGCGGTCGCGGCATACGACGCCGCGCTGAAGCTCGCGCCCGCGCGCAAGGAGGACGGCGAGAACTCGGTCGGCGCTCGCGCAGCGTGGAATCGCGCCATCGCCCTCCGCCGCATCGAGGACAAGAAGAAGCCCGACGCCGGCAAGCCACCGGAGCCCGACGCCGGCAAACAGCAGCAAGACGGCGGCCAGAACGACAAGAAAAAGGACGACGACAAGAAAAAGGACGACGACAAGAAAAAGGACGACGACAAGAAAAA
>CAYUAW010000039.1:0-10341 GCA_964442485.1 uncultured Polyangiaceae bacterium | reverse complement strand
AAAAGGACGACGACAAGAAAAACCAGGACCAGAAAAAGGACGACGACAAGAAAAACCAGGACCAGAAGAAGGACCAGGAGCAGAAGAAGAACCAGGACGAGCAGCAGAACGGCAAGGAGCCGAAGAAGCCGCCTCCCAGCCTGAGCCAGGACGAGCGCATGCTCGACAACCTGGAACAGGCGCCCACCGTGCAGCAGGAAGACGCCAGGCGACATGCCGGGCGCGCGCACGTCTCGGGGATGGAGGACAAGTGAATCGCCTGGTGCCCTTCTCGGTCGTTGCGATCGTGGCGGTCGCTCCGTCGGTCGGGCACGCAGCAGCGACGCTGCGCATGACGGTGAGCACCGACCAGGCGGAGGTCGGCGAGGGCATTCGCATCGAGCTCAGCGCGATGAGCGAGGGCGACGAGCCGAACAGTCCGCGCCTGCGCACGCCGCCGGGCTTCAGCGTCCAGGGCCCGACGGTCGGTACCTCACATAACTTCTCGATCTCGAACGGCCACTTCCAGCATCAGCGCGGCATCAACGCGGCGTGGATCGTCGTGGGAACGCGCCCCGGCCGCTACACCATAGGCCCGGCGGTGGTGCAGGTCGGTGGAAAGTCCCAGCAGAGCGAGACGGCGACCGTGGAGATCGTCGCGCCCGGCACGATGCCGAAGCGACCACGCCGCATCCCGCAAGATCCCTTCGATCCGTTCTCGCAGATGCCGAGGATCCCGGGGTTCCCGAACTTCCCGACCATGCCGAATCTCGACGACCTCGAGAACCAGCTGAAGGAGTCGGTCCCGGAGGTGCCGCCCGATTACCGCGTCGAGCACGCACCAGAGCAGATGGCGTTCCTGCGAGCGACGGCGTCACCGACGGAGGTGGTCGTAGGACAGCAGGTCACGCTTCGCGTGTATGCGTACGGTGGAAATGGCAGCTACGAGGAGGTCGGCGCCTCCGAACCGAGCCGCCCGGATTTCCTCTCGCAGGCCATCATCGACAGCTCGTATCGCCAGCCGCTCTACATGATCGAGATCGACGGCTCGCGCTGGATGGCGGTGAAGCTCCGCGAGATCGCGCTCTTTCCGCTGCACGCCGGGGATCTCACCATCGGCCCGATGACCATGGGGTTCCGTGGTGCGGGTTATCCCGAGAACTCTGCGATGCAGGGGCTCGTGCGGTCGAGCAAGGAGCTCCACATCACGGTGCGCGAGCCGCCCATCGCGGGGCGGCCGCCGGGTTACGAGCTCGGCAACGTCGGCGCGTACGGCTTGAGCTCGGCGGTCGAACCGCGCAGCGTCGTTGCCGGTGACGCCGTCGCGGTGACGATACGCCTCGAGGGTACCGGTAACGTCCCCCACGACGTGAAGATCCCCGAGCAGAAGGGCGTGGAGTGGCTCGACCCGAGCATCAACGACGCGGTCGGCGACCACGACGGCGTCGTCGGGGGCTCCCGGACGTTTCGCTACGTGGTTCGGCTCGACGAGCCGGGGACGCACGATCTCGGCGAGGTGACCTTGCCCTTCTACGACCCGAGGTCGAAAAGATACGAGATCGCCCGCACCCAGCTCGGCTCGGTGGAGGTGAAGCCCGGGCGGGCGCCCGCGGCGACCGCGTCGGCAGCCCCCGCGGCCTCGGCAAAGTCGGACGGGCCGCTGGAGGATCTCGGAGCGCCGCGCAAGACGCTCGGCGCTCCGACCGCGACGCCTCGACACTTCATGGATTCGAAGGGGTTCTTCGGACTCCTCGCAGGCGGCCCGCTCGCGGTCGTGGCGCTCGGGGGGCTCGCCGAGCTCGGCGGGAGGCTCCGACGTCGAATGGCGGCGCGCGAGCGCTCGCTCTCCGCCGCGTCACGGCGTGCTCTCTCGGATGCACGCGCCGCTGCCGCCGCCGGTGACAACGCGGCCGTCGCCGCCGCGGTGGAACGAGCCCTCTACACTTCCATCGAGGACAAGCTCGGGCTCAAGGCGCGCGCCGTGCTCCGATCCGACCTCGCGGCGAAGCTCGAGAAGGCAGGCGCGGAGCCGGCTCTCTCGAAGGACGTGGTCGAGCTGCTCGACGCCTGCGACAGGCTGCGCTTCGCGAGCGCCGGTGCGTCGGAGGCGACGAGCGCGATCGACCGCGTCGCGAAGGTGCTCGCGCGGTTGCCGCGCGCGTCTCGCGCGAGCGCGCCGGAGCAGACCGAGTGAGAGCACTGTCACTGACCACATTACTGGTCGTTTCAGCGCTCACCCTGCCGCCTGCGGCAGCCCGGGCGGAGAGCCCTGACGAGCAGCTCTTCACCGAGGCGGTGGCGGCGCTCGACAGGGGCGCCAACGACGACGCCATCGACCGCTTCGAGCTCCTCGCCGATCGCGGCTTCTCGCACCCCGACGCGAGCTATGACCGCGCCGTCGCGTACGTGCGACGCGCGCAATCACGCGGCGCGAAGCACGGCGATCTCGGGCGTGCGGCCGCCGCGCTCGCAGAGGTGCTCGAGCTACGACCGGACGACGCGGAGGCGAGCGCCGCGCTCGGGCGCGTGCGTCACGAGATCGCCCGTCACCGCGCGCGTTCCGGCGCCACCGAGGTGGATCTGAAGCCGTCGCTCGGCTGGGCCGTCGTGGGTCTCTTCGAAGAGGACACCTGGGCCCTCCTGGCGATGATCGGCTCCGGTGTCGCTTCGCTCGGCCTTGCGGCGCGGCTCGCGTCGAAGAAAGACGCAGTGCGGCTCGCCGGAACGATTGCTGCTAGCCTAGGCGCCGTGACGCTGTTCGTCACGGGTGCGCTCGCCGCATTTGCGCGCTATGAACGAATTCACTATCGTCCCGCGGTAGTTGTCGTCGAGGAGGCGCGCTTGCACGATGACAACGGCGCGACGATCTCGGGGCCGGGCAGCCAGATCCCCGAAGGTGCGTCGGTTCGCGTCACCGAGCAGCGTGGCACGCTGGCTCACGTCGAGTGGGGTACCCTTGACGGCTGGTTGTCGCTCGGCCAGCTTCGCTTGCTCTCGCGTCCTTGATGCGGCAGCGAGTGAAACTCGGGTGGACGCTATCGCTCCTGGGATGCATGCTAGGCATGTGTGGGTCCGAGGTACAGCAATTCGTCCCGTTCCGAGCTACGCGAAGGTCGCAGAGAGCGCCCTCGACAGAGTTCGGCGGAATCTTTCGGACGACGACGAGGCCGTGCGCGGCCAGCTCGACGAAGCGTTCGATCGTTTCGAACGGGAGCAGCCCGCTCTCGCGGCGCACGTCGGTGACGTCCTCTCGAGCCCCCTCGACGAAACGGCGCTGGCGCTGGGGTATTTCTTGACGCTCGTGGTGTGGATGAGCTTCGAGCGGGCCCACGACAGCTACCTGGACGAAGTGACTGCGGAGTCCATCCAGGCGACGGAAGAGCTGCTCGAGCTCGACGAGCAGCTCCGCCGCAAGGACCCGGCGGAGGCGCTCGACACCGACGACGTCATCGCGATGGAGCAACCGAGCCTGCTCGAGTTCGTGCACGAGCACCTCGACGCGACCCTCGAGGCCCATGCCGAGGACGTGGACGTGGACGACGTGCACTCCGTGTATCGGCTCGTGCTCGTGGAGATCCTCGCGCTGTCGTATGCGGTCCGCAAGCCGGCCGGCTACCCGGTGGCCAAGACGGAAATGCTCGCCTGAGCCAATGAGCCACGCGGATCGGGCGCCCCGCCGCGCGGAAGGGCGCTCCGTCGTGCTCAAGCCGGGCAGAGAGAAGCCCGCGCAGAAGCGGCATCCGTGGATCTTCTCCGGCGCCATCGAGAGCATCGGTGACGAGCTCGAGAATGGAGCCGTCGCGGATGTGACGAGCTCCAGGGGGGAGTTCATCGCGCGCGGCATGGTCAGCTTGCGCTCGCAGATCACGGTACGCGTTCTCAGCTTCGCCTCCGACGAGAAGGTCGACGCGGCGTTCTGGGAGCGCCGCCTCGCGCGGGCATTCGGCGCACGGCCGGGCACTTCCGCCGCCCGCTGCGTGAATGCCGAGTCGGACGGGCTGCCGGGCCTCGTGGTCGATCGCTACGCGGGGTTTCTCGTCATCCAGGCGTCGACGGCAGGCATCGAGCGACACAAGGCGGAAATCGTGAGCGCGCTCGAGCGCGTGGCGTCTCCGCGCGGCATCTACGAGCGCAGCGACGTGGACGGCCGCGACAAGGAGGGGCTCGCGCCGTCGACGGGGCTTCTCGCGGGCGAGGAGCCGCCGGAGTTCCTCGAGATCCGGGAGCCGTCGCACGACGGCAGCGCCGTGACGCTGCTCGTCGACGTGCGAAACGGCCACAAGACGGGGACCTATCTCGACCAGGCCGAGAACCGGCGCATCGTCACGGCGAGCGCGAAGGACCGCGACGTCCTCAACGTCTTCTCGTACGCCGGGGCGTTCGCGCTCCACGCGGCGCGCGCAGGAGCACGCCGCATCGTCAACGTCGACTCGTCGTCACGCGCCCTCGAGCTGTCGGAGAGGACGGCCGCGCTGAACGGCTTCGGCGGCCTTTTCGAGCACGTGCGGAGCGATGCCTTCGAGGAGCTGCGTCGCCTGAGAGAAGCGGGAGAAAGCTTCGACCTCGTGATCATCGACCCGCCCAAGCTGTCCCGCTCGGCAGGGCAAGTCGAGCGCGCCGCGCGTGCTTACAAGGATCTCTCGCGTGTGGCCATGCACGTGACGCGTCCGGGTGGGTTCCTCGCGACGTTCTCGTGCTCGGGCGCCGTGTCGAGCGACCTCTTCCAGAAGATCGTTTGGAGCGCCTCGCTCGAGTCGGGGCGCGACGCGCAGATGGTCGCGCGCCTCGGCCAGGCGAGCGATCACCCGGTGCTGCTCACGTTCCCCGAGGGCGAATACCTGAAGGGGTTGTTTTGCCGGATCTGGTGATCCTGGAGCGTATCCAGTAGCCGCCCGGCGCTCTGCTTGCCTTCTCAACCGCAAAGACGCGGAGAGCGCAAAGAAGGCGCAAAGGGATTTGCTCAAAAATCCCCCACCAGTCCCGCGCGAACGCGCCACGCCTCTGCCGCTCAGCCCTTCTCCCCTCTCCTCTTTGCTGACTCCTCGAGTCGCTCGGCGATGACCTTGCGGAGCTTGGGCAGGTCGAACCTGAGGGGACGATCGCCATCGGGCAAGAGCGCGATCTCCTGCGCGATGGCGTCGGCCGATCGGCGCGCGGGTTCCGGCACCTTCAGCTTCTCGCCGAGGCTGTCGAGGGCCTCGAGCTCCTGACCGTCCACGACACCGTCGAGGCGCGTCATCCAGGCAGCGACCGCATACACGAACAGCCGGTCCTCCTTCGTTAGCTTCGACCGATCGATCACGGTCATCTCGACCCGTTCCTTCGTGGCACGCTCGATCTCGTCGATCTCCTCGAGCTCGAGCCCCTCTTCGAGGGCGGTCCGGACGATCGCGTCGGCCTCCTCGGCATCGAGATTTCCGTCTGCCCACCCGATGGCAGCCAGAGCAAGGAACACGTCGCGCCCGAGGCGCTGCACTTGAGTCATCGCGAAGCCTCCATTGTGATCCGGCCAGGATACTTCGTCTTTCACAGGTCAGGGAACCGGGCTCTTCTTCCCCCTTCGCGGCTTCTCCTTGTCTTGCCTTGCCCGCGCGAAAAGACCAGAATGCTTCTCGAGGCTTTGGCATGCCGAGGTCGGTCACGCTGCTCTATTTCGCTGCCGTCCGCGAGGCGGCAGGCCTGAGCGAGGAAGAGCTCGTGCTGCCCGACGGCGTGCCGACGCTCCGCGAGCTACCCGCGTTTCTCGAGGCGCGTCACCCGTCCCTCGCCGGGCGGCTCGGCGCCGTGCGCTACGCCGTCAACGAGGCCTTCGCCGAACCCGAGACGGTCCTCGTGGCGAACGACGTGATCGCGCTCATTCCGCCCGTTTCCGGCGGCTAGTATGCCTGACTCGGCGCGCCGTCAGGGGATGAGCCGGCGTACCTTCTTGATCACGTCGTCGATCTTGAAAGGCTTCGTGATGTAGTGCTTGGCACCGACCTGGATGCCCTTCACCACGTCGAGCGAGCGATCCTGCGCCGTCAGGAAGATGATGGGAACGCGGCCGAGCTCGGGCTTGCCCTTGAGACCCTGGGCGATGGCGAAGCCGTCCATGTTGGGAAGATTCACGTCCAGTAGAATGACGTCGGGCCGAAACGCGGCGGCTGTATCGATGGCGGCGCCGCCGTCGTTGACGACCCGCACGTCATAGAAGCGCACCAACATCTTCTGGAGCATCTCCGCGATCGCGGGGTCGTCTTCGACGATCAGGATGCGTCGGGGCGGTGCCGCCATGGGGTGCCAGGGGGTAGCACGGATTTTGGCCGGTTTGCGCAAGAGACGATTTTTTCGGGCGGTGGTAGGCTCGCCTGGCGCGTGGAACCCGCGAAAACCTTTCGCATCGGCGTCGACGAGAATGGACTCGGCGCGCGGCTGGGCCCGCTCGTGGTGACCGCGGTCCTGGCGAGCGTGACGGAGCAGGGCGCGCGCGTTCTCGGCCGCCGCCCCCCGAAGCGGCTGGCCCAGGACCTGGGCGATTCGAAGCAGCTGATGTCGCACAAGGATTTCGCTCTCGGGGAGGCCTGGGCCCGTGCACTGACGGGCGGTGACGTGGCCGAACCGAAGACGCTCTTCGAGTCCCTTTCGCTCGAGAAGGACGAGGAGCTTCGGTCGCCGTGCCCGAGCCACGTGGAGGAGCAGTGCTGGTCCGAGGTGCGCGACGCGTTCGTCGCGGAGGCCGAGGACGTCGCGCGCGTGAAGAAGCACATCGGCTGGTGGGCGGACCGCGGCGTGGTCATTCATGCCGTGCGCAGCAGCGTGGTCTGCACGAAGAAATTGAACGACTCGAAGAGCGCCGGGGGCAACCGCTTCATCTCCGATCTGCACGCGATGGAGCGGCTGGTGCTCGACCTGCACGGCATGGCCGGAACCGAGATCACCGCCGTCTGCGGGAAGGTCGGCGGCATGGGGGACTACTCGAAGTTCTTCGGTCCCCTGTCGATGCGGCTGCATGCAGTGCTGGCGCAGGGCAAGGCGCAAAGCGCGTACCACTTCCCCGGCCTGGGCGAGCTCCGCTTCGTGCGCGACGCGGACGCGAAGGACTCGCTGGTCATGCTCGCGTCCATCGTCGGCAAGTACGTGCGTGAGCTCCTCATGTCACGCGTGTCCGGGTACTACCGCCACGGTGACGACACGCTCGAAGCCGTCAGCGGGTACCACGACCCGGTCACGTCCCGTTTCGTCAAAGCCACGAGCCTCGTTCGAAAGCAGCGGCGCATCCCCGACAGTTGCTTCGAGCGAGCTCGTGACGCCCAATGAGCGACCGGATCCTAAAGGGACCGCTCCACCTCCAGGTCCTCAAGTTCGGCGCCCCGCTCGCGCTCGGAATGGGACTGCAGACGACGTTCAATCTCGTCGACGCCTACATCCTGGGGCGGCTCGAGCAGGGAACCGCGAGCGCGGCGCTCGGCGCCATCGGGATCTGCGACCAGCTCGCGGCAATGGGCACCATCCTGAGCTACGGGCTCTCGGTCGCGACGGCGGCGATCCTGTCGCGCCGGAAAGGCGCCGGCGAGACGTCGGACATCCGCAGGGTGGCGTGGCAGTCCCTTTTGCTCGTCGGCGCGCTGTCGCTGCTCTTCGGCCTTGGTGCGCTCTTCGGCGCCGGTGCCGTGATGCGCGACGTCGTCGGCGCCAAGGGGCGAGTGGCAGAGCTCGGAACCAGTTACCTGCGTGCGATGGTCGGTGGCAGCTTCAGCATCTTCCTGCTCCTGCACCTGACAACGATCCAGCGCGCGCTCGGTAGCTCGAAGACTCCCATCGCAACTCTGCTCGGCGCGAACGTCCTGAACCTCGTGCTCGCCGTGCTGCTCGTGTACGGGCCGGGGCCGGCGCCGCCAGTCTTCGCATGGGGACCGCCCATCTCCGCTCTGCTCGGGTTGCCGCGCCTCGAGCTGATGGGCGCCGCGTGGGCGACGATCCTCGCGCGAATGGTCGTCTTGATCCCGACGATCGTCATCGTGGTCCGGCGCTTCGGGCTCTTCGGACGACGGGACTGGGCGCTGCCGGACTTCGAGGTACTCCGGCGAATCTGGGACATCGGATGGCCGACGAGCGTCCAGCTCGTGGTGCGCATTGCGGCGATGCTCGCGATGCACTCCATCGTCGCCCGCGCGTTCACGACGGAGGCCGATCAGTCCGCCACGACCGCCCTCGGGATCGTCTTCAGGCTGGAGACGATGGCTCTCTTCGTGGGGCTCGGGTGGGGGAGCGCCGCGCAGACGTTCATGGGGCAGAACCTCGGCGCTTCGTTCGTCGCGCGCGCGAAGGCGAGCGGCTGGTACGCGACCCTCTACAACGCGGCGATGATGGCGATCCTCGCGCTCTCGTATCGCGTCGGGGGGCGCTCCATCGTCGCCTTCTTCGACTCCACACCCGAGGTCGTCGACTTCGCCACGAAGTATATCGCGGTGGTGGGGCCGAGCTACGTCGGCCTGGGCATCGGCATCGTACTCGGCTCGACCATCCAGGGCGCGGGCGCGACCCGGCAAACCCTGGTCCTCGACGCGCTGGTCGTCTTCTGCCTCCAGATCCCGGCAAGCTTGCTGGTCGTCTTCGTGTGGAGGCTCGGCCCGGAGCGCCTCTGGGACATCATCGCCGGCACTTATTTCACCTACGCGATCCTCTACGTGTGGAACTACCAGCGCGGTCGGTATCTTAGTGAGCAGGTGGTTTGACCATGGCGAAGCAGACCAGTATCTCGCCCGCCGGCGCGTCCTACGAGATCCGCATCATCGGCGAGCACAGGCGACCGCTGCGCGATTTCTATCACGGGATGATGCGGCTCTCGTGGACCTGGACGCTGGTCGTCATCGCCGCGTCGTTCCTCGTGGTGAACGCCCTCTTCGCGATGGGCTACCTGGTGACCGGCGGCGTGAAAGGCGCGGCCCATGGCTCGGTGGCGGACGCATTCTTCTTCAGCGTCGAGACCATGGGAACCATCGGGTACGGCGCGATGTACCCGGAGTCGGTCGCGGCGAACCTCCTCATGGTCGGCGAGTCCATCACGTCTCTCATCCTCACGGCGCTCGCTACCGGGCTGGTGTTCGCGAAATTCTCGCGTCCCACAGCGCGCGTGGTCTTCACGCGGGAAGCCGTCGTCTCCAACTGGAACGGCCAGCCGACGCTGATGCTGCGGATGGGCAACGAGCGCGGCAACCAGATCGTCGACGTGCGGATCCGCGCCGTCATGATCCGCACCGAGCGCCTCGCCGAGGGCGGCACCTTCTACCGAATGCTCGATCTCAAGCTCACGCGAGCTCACGCGCTCTCTCTTTCGCGGTCATGGAGCGTGCATCACCCCATCAACGAGCACAGCCCACTCTACGGAGCGACGCCCCAGTCGCTGGTGGACGAGGAAGTGGAGCTCCAGATCCTGATCGTAGGTCTCGACGACACCTCCATGCAGACGATCCACGCGAGCCACCGCTACTACGCAAACCAGATCCTCTTCGATTCGAAGCACGCGGACGTCCTGACGGAGGCGGAGGACGGCGCCCTGGTGCTCGACCTGCGCAAGTTCCACGACGTTGTCCCCAATCCGAAGATCGGCGCGTGACCGCACTTGACCCCTGGGCCCGACGGCTCCATGGCTGAGCACCCCCGCTTGCAGATCGCACGGGATGGTAAGGAGGATCCGACATGAGCAACGTTCACGCGAACGTCGTGCAGTTGACGAAGATGCTGAAGAATCTCCAGGGGTGGCTAGACAAGGGCGTCGCCCACGCGAAGGCGAAGAATTTCGACCCTGGCGTGCTGCTCGAGTCGAGGCTCGCACCGGACATGCTGCCGCTGACGCGTCAGGTCCAGGCGGCGTGTGACGGCGCGAAGTTCTTCGCAGCCCGGCTCTCGGGCAAGGAGCCGCCGAAGCATCCCGACACCGAGAAGACGATGGACGAGCTCCGGGCCCGCATCAGCGCGGTCGTAGAATACTGTTCGTCCTTCAAGGAGAGCGACTTCACCGGTGCCGAGGAGCGCGCGGTGCCCCTCGGCTTCATGCCGGGCAAGGGCGTCAGGGGGAAGGATTTCATCGTCGAGATGAACATCCCGAACACGTATTTCCACCTCGTCACGGCCTACGCCATCCTGCGTCACAACGGCGTGGATATCGGCAAGCAGGACTACATCGGAAGCATGACCCTCATCGACGTCTGAGCGCGACCGGCGCCACGGCGCTCCGCGCCGCCGGCATGTCCGGCGCACGGAGCGCCAGTCGCCGCCTCAGGCCCGCTCCTCCACGATGAGGCTCTGCAGGGAGCGGCCAATGGTGCCCTCCCTGTCGAGGAGCCGGCTCTCGGCGAGGCCGACGCCGTTCTCCTCCACCCG
>CAYUAW010000038.1:18708-35295 GCA_964442485.1 uncultured Polyangiaceae bacterium | reverse complement strand
GAGCGCGGAAAGAAGGCCAGCGACCAGGACAAAGGGGCGACACAGCACGGATCGGAGGATTGTCCTGGAGAGGCCAACTGCTGACAAGATTTGAGGGAAATCAGCTCGGGCCGGGCGCGGCGAAGGGAGACCCTATAGCTGCCCGGAAAAGCGACCGTCATGTCAGGTGAGACATGAAAGGCCTCATCTTCAACCTCCTTGCCGAGCTCGCGCGCCAGTCGGAGTGCGAGGAAGACGCCTGGCAGCTTGCACTGGCCGTCTCCGAAGAGGTCGCGGATGAGCTCGCTCTCGAGGAAGAACGAGAGGACGAGGAGCTGATGAGCCTTCTCGTGGAAGCATCCCTGCAGGGCGGCGCGGACTTCACGTTCCGCTGGCTGCTGCGTAGCGCAAGCCCTTTCCGAGACGAGGATTGGTCCGATCTCGGCGATCCATCGTCTCTCAGTCACGCCTCCGAGGCTCCAGAAAGCCTGTTTTTCGGGCTTGATGCGACGGTCCGGCGGCGCTCGAACCGCGAGTAGAGCCCGCTCGGCGCGGAGCTCGGCAGCGTACGGGCGGGTAAGCGATTTTCGGGCTGTTCAGCCCGCGTTCCACTGCTCGCCCGAGCAGCTTGGTCGTCTCGAAATCGCGCTCAAGTGCACCATCAGGCCGCTGGCCTGGTCGTGCGGCGCCGCAGAACCGTGTCCGATCGTTGAGTCGGCTCCGGTACGGGGCATGGCGACCCTCGCGGTGCTGCTTCGTCCTGCGCGCGCTACGCGCCATGGGCTGCGTAGCGCCGCCGGCCACGCTCGCAGTGATCTCGACGAAGACGCCCTCGGAACGAGCACAATGATCGCCCGGCAGCGGGCTGGCTTGTGCAAGTAGGCTGATTCTTCGCACCAAGCATTGCATCAATTTGAATTATTCATGCATTATTGGATCGTATGCAGATGAATTCTTGAGAGGCGGCGGCAGATCATGGGTTGGCTGCGCGATTCGATGCGCCAGACGCGAAGCCCGCACCGAAGTTTCGGTGCAGTGGCGCGTGCCGCCGTCGCCCACGCGAACTGGCCCAAGGACTCCAAGGCGCAGCCGCGCTCGCTGGCCTCGCTCCTGAGCAAGCTGGACCGCGGCATGGAGATGCAGTGGCTCGCAGATCGGCCCGCGGTGCAGCAGGTGCTGGCGGAAGTGCTCGGCACCCCTCAGGCGAAGATCGCCGAGATCGCGGGCGCCGTTCTGCAGCAATCGGAGGACTTTCGACGTCGGCTGCGCCTCGATGATCTGCCGTACGCGAGCGCGCTGGACCTGGCACAAGAACCGTTACCGCCCGGAATCCCTGAGGTAATTCTCCGTCCGGGGAGCTGGAGGCACCTGTGGTGGGTCGCACCGTCCGGCTCCGGGCGCTCGCTCGCCGGAGCGTGGCTCGCAGCTCGAGGGCTGGCCGCGCACCTTCCTCGGCGGGATTTCTCCTCCGCGGTGGCCGACCTGGCGGTGGATCGCCCGGTCCTTCTGGAGCTCTGGTCACTCGAGGGAGATCGGTCGTTTGCGCCGCCCTTGGAGGGAATATGTGTGGCGGCTCCTTTTGCACCCCTGCCCGGCTCCCCGTGGACGGTCATCGAGAGCCCCAAGGTCGTCGAATACGCGGCAGCCCTGGTCCGGTGGGCCGCCCTGCGGCTACCCCGCGACGGCCATTTCGTCCCGTCGCTTGCCGAAGAATGGCTCGAGGCTGCGGCTGCTCGCGGCGCCGTCGACGGGCTGGGGGCTGCCCTGGGATTGCTCGGCGTGATGGATCAGTACGGCGTCCCCGAACTGCAGCGCCGAGGAACCGAGAAGATGGCGGCTCGGGTCGTCGCCGATCGCTTCGCGGAGTTGCGCCGAAGTGGAGCCCTGGACGCCGCCTGGCTTTCGGAATCGTCGATGGACGTCCTCGGGAGCATCGCCAAACGGTTGCTGACCGAGTCTCCGACGGCATGGGAAGAGCCACGACCGCTCGAGGCATGGCTCGAGCTGGTGCCGCCCGAGTATCAGGGGGGGCTCGACGCCGAATGGGTGCGCGCTTCACTCGGAAGGTCGAAGAATCCTCCGACCGTGAACGAGCTCGAGCGGGCGCTGGTGACGCTCCCTCCCGGGCCATTTCGCATCGTCCGCGGGCTCGAGCAGGCCGGTCTGCTCCGCGCCAAGCACGGCACCGAGCTCCTCGGGCTCGCGCCTCGCTGGCTCGCCGTGCTCCTCCTTTCGTCTGCTCGAGCGAAAATCACGCGCGGAACGCCGGGCGAGTGGAGCGAAGCGCTGCTCACGGCGCACGCCTCCGGTCCGACGGCGAAGGCGCTCGTGGCACGCGCGGTCACGGGCGACCTTTCGGTGCTCGAGGACGCGCTCGACGCGACGGATGCGCGGGACCCCGCCGCGGTGGCTGCGCTGGAAGCGGCATTTCGCTCTGCGGGCCTGGCGACTCTCTCGGGAGTCGAGATCCCGGAGGACCTCGTGCTCGCTCTCTGGGACCAGCAGATGGCGCTCGTCGTGGAGCTCGACGACGGCCCATACCCGCGGCTGGGCTTCGCAGACGCCGTCGCCGAGAGCGAACCGACGCTCGACCTCGGCGTTTTTCGCCTCGCTGCGCTCGCGCTGTCGGAGTCGCTGCCGAGACAGCGGGGGCTGCCGCACCCCGTGCTGCGGCCCTGGCCGGACCCGAGACATGCGAGCGCGCTGTCGTCGCTGAACTCGATCTGGAATGTCGTCCGCCGGGTCGACCCGCAGACGACGGCCTGGGCCCGCGGCGCCTACGCGCTCGCGACCCGGCTGAAGGCCGCGCGCGATACCAGCGCCGGGTCAACCGGGCGCCGCACAGTACGCGAGACGCCCGCGTCCGAGCGGCCGCACCCGCTCGAGTGGCCGCATCGCATCCTTTCTCTGTTCGACGAGGGAAAGCTCGAGTGGGGGGACGTCTCACGGGCGTCGCCGGATTCGGTCACGGCGCTCTTCGCCATCGCAGCGCACGAACGTACCGACCTCAGGGCCGTCGCGACGGCATTCTGGGCGGCGTGGGCTCGCGACCCTTCGCCGCTTCACGACGAGTCGCCGCTCTCGCCCACGGGGCTTCACTGGCGCAGGTTCTACTCGTCGGCGCCGGCCGCGGCGCTCGAGGTACTCTTCGCGAAGGGCTTCGTCACGCGCGAGCGAGTGCCCTATGCGCTGCTCGACGAGGCGGCGTGGCGCGGTGTCATCGCGTCGAGGCCGGATGCGGTCAGCGGCGTACCCGCGGCCTGGGCGTCCATGCCGCCGTCGATTCTCCGCGAGGCCCTGCGCGCGACGACCCCGACGGAGGACGACCTGCGCGGTGCGTGGGAGCGCGCACCCGAGATCGTCACGGGCGCCGTCGACGACGCGCTCGACCGAGACGACCCGCTGGCGGCCAACCTGCTTGCCGCAGCACCGTCGTCCCGCACGGCCGAGCTCGTCGCACGCCTCTCGCATCGACTGCTCGGCGCGACCTGGCTGCGCCGCACCCACGCGCTGGTGACGCGCCGCTGGCTCGTGGAGCGCGTCGCTCGCCGTTCGGAGGGCTGGCGCGACGCGTTCGAGCTTCTATCGCAGCTCGATTGATTCCGGTCGAACGATTCATATGGTGATTCGACGATCGGCGACGCCGAGCGCCGCTTCGCGCAGCGCCTCGGAGAGCGTGGGGTGACCGTGAGACGCCCGCGCGATGTCCTCGGAGCTCGCGCCGAAGTCGATGGAAACGGCTGCTTCCGCGATGAGATCGCCGGCGCGGGGACCGACGATGTGGACACCCACGACGCGGTCCGTGTCCGCGCGCGCGAGCACCTTCACCTGACCGTCGGTCGACGCGAGCGCGCGTGCGCGCGCATTCGCGGAGAAGGGGAACACTCCTTTCTTGTAGGGGATGCCGGCGTCCTTCAGCTCCTCTTCGGTGCGACCGACGCTGGCGATCTCCGGGTGGGTGTAGACGATGTTCGGGATGCCGTCGTAGCCGACGTGACCGTACCCGGTCACGATGTGCTCGACACACGCGACGCCCTCGTCCTCGGCCTTGTGTGCGAGCATGGGGCCAGCGATCACGTCGCCGATGGCGTACACGCCGCGTACCTTCGTCTCGTAGTGTTCGTCGACGGGAATTCGCTTGCGCTGATCGAGCGCGAGGCCAATCGCGTCGATGCCGAGGCCTTCGGTGTTCGGCACGCGCCCGACACACACCAGGACACGGTCGCACGAGATCGGCTCGGCTCCCTCCATCTCGACGGTGCAGCCGTCGCCCGTCGCGCGTGCCCCCGTGACGCGCACGCCGAGCCGGAACTCGATACCCTGCCGCTCGAAGATGCGCTTCGCGATGCTGGCGGTCTCGGCGTCCATGCCCGGCAGGATGCGGTCGAGGTACTCCAGGACCGTGACCTTCGCGCCAAGGCGCTTCCAGACCGAGCCGAGTTCGAGACCGATGACGCCGGCGCCGATGACGACCAGGTGGCCAGGTACGGTCGCGTACTCGAGCGCCTCCGTGCTCGTACCGATCCTGTCGCCGTCGAGCTCGACGCCGCGGAGCTGCGCCACGCTGCTGCCGGTCGCGATGAGCACGTGCTTCGCGGTGAGCTCCGTGCTCGCGCCGTCTCCGCCGTCGACCGATATGCGCCCGGGCGCAAGGAAGCGACCCCGGCCGGTGTAGCGCGTTATCTTGTTCTTCTTGAAGAGGAAGGCGACGCCCGCGGTGTTCTGCTTCACCACGGTGTCCTTGCGCTTCATCATCTTTGCGAGGTCGAGCTCGACGCCGGACACGCCGATGCCGAATACACCGAGGCCGTGACGCGCCTCTTCGTAGCGCTCGCTCGCCTCGAGGAGGGCCTTGCTCGGGATGCACCCAACTCGAACGCAGGTGCCCCCGAGCTCGCTCTCCACCTCGACACAGGCGGTATTCAGCCCGAGCTGCGCCGCACGGATGGCAGCAGTGTACCCACCGGGGCCTGCCCCGATGATGACGAGATCGTGTTCGGCCATTTCAAACCTCGAGCAAGATGCGCGCGGGGGCCTCGATGGTCTCCTTGATGCGCTTCAAGCAAGTGACGGCCTCGCGTCCATCCACCACGCGATGATCGTAGGTCAGCGCGAGATACATCATGGGCCTGATGACGATCTGGCCGTCGCGCACCACGGGGCGCTCAAGGATGGCATGGAGCCCGAGGATGCCGCTCTGCGGTGGGTTCAGGATCGGCGTCGACATCATGGACCCGTAGACGCCACCGTTCGAGATGGTGAAGGTGCCTCCCTGGAGCTCTTCCAGCTTGATGGCGTTCTTCTTCGCGCGCTCGCCGAGGTCGGCGATGGCCTGCTCGACTTCTGCGAAGCCGAGACGCTCGGCGTTGCGGATGATCGGCACCACCAGGCCCTTGCCGCCCCCGACCGCCACACCGATGTCGTAATAGTTCTTGTAGACGATGTTCGTGCCGCGGACCTCGGCGTTGACGCTCGGTACGAGCCGGAGCGCGTCGATCGACGCCTTCACGAAGAACGACATGAAACCGAGCTTGATGCCGTAGCGTTCCTGGAACTGTGGCTGGAACTCCTTCCGGAGCGCCATGACCGCCGACATGTCGCATTCGTTGAAGGTGGTCAGCATCGCAGCGGTCTGCTGAGCTTCCACCAGGCGCTCGGCGATGCGACGACGCATCGGCGTCATCGCGACGACCTCCTCCTCGCGATCACCCTCCGGCTCGCGCGCGACGGGCGAAGGCGCGCGCGCCTGTGCGCCACCATTTCCCTTTGCGGCGCGCTCGACGTCTTCCTTCAGCAAGCGTCCGCCAGGGCCCGTTGGCGACGCCTGCGCCGCCGACAGACCGGCGTCGTGCAGCGCACGGTCCGCAGCGGGCATGACCCGCGTGGGCGCCGCGGCGGGCGGGGGTGCGGGCGGCGGCGCGGGTGGTGGCGCGGCCGCCTGGGCTGGCGGCGCGGCCGCTTGCGCCTGTGGCGCCACCGCCGGAGACCGTGCCGACGCAGGGGCCGGCGGCGGCACCGAGCCGCGGCCGGCCCTCACGCTCTGCGGCGCCTCATCCATGTAGCCGATGACGTCGCCCACCTTCGCCGTCCCGCCCTTGGCGACGAGGATCTTCGTGATGACCCCGGTGACCGGCGCGGGCAGCTCGACCGTCACCTTGTCGGTGTCGATCATGACGACCGCCTCTTCGCGAGAGACGCGCTCCCCCTCGCCCTTGAGCCAATCGCCGATCTCCACTTCGGTGATCGACTCCCCGACTTCCGGCACTCGCAGCTCGACGGCCATGTCACTCCTTCGTCGGCGACGGGAGGGGCGACCGACGAGAAATGTTCAGGCCGGCGCCCGCGCAGCCGCGGACCAAATCCAGGCGCGGAGCCTAGACCGGCTCATAGGCAACGCCAAACGCCTTTTGAATGATCTCCTGCTGCTCCATGCGATGGCTAGACATCGAGCCGGTCGCAGGACTCGCCGACTCTTCACGCGCAACCACGCTGAGCGGCCAGCGCCCGAACACCCGCTCGCCGAGCCGCACGCGCAAGTAGGTCCATGCGCCCATGTTTTCGGGCTCATCCTGAGCCCAGACGAGCGAGATGCCGTCGGGGTAGGCGTCGAGCGCGGCCAGAAGGGACTTCTTCGGCAAAGGATAGAGCTGCTCCAGGCGGACGATCGCCACGTCCTCGCGGCCGGTGTCCTGCCGGTGCTTGACGAGCTCGTAGTAGAGCTTGCCCGAGCAGAGGATCACGCGGCCCACCTTCTTCGACCGCGTCGTCAGCTCGTCCGGCAGCACGCGATGGAAGCGGCCGTTGGCGCAGTCCTCCAGGGTGCTCGTGGCGAGCGGATGACGGAGCAGGCTCTTCGGAGTGAAGACGACCAGCGGCTTGCGCCACCGCCTCATCACCTGGCGCCTGAGCAGGTGGAAATGCTGCGCGGGCGTCGTGGGCTGAACGATCTGGGCGTTGTCCTCGGCCGCCAGCGTGAGCCAGCGCTCGAGACGTGCGCTCGAGTGCTCTGGGCCACTGCCCTCGAAGCCGTGAGGGAGCAGGAGGACGAGGCCCGAGAGCCGTTTCCACTTGTCCTCTGCGCTCATGATGAACTGATCGATGATGACCTGCGCGACGTTCACGAAATCCCCGTACTGCGCCTCCCAGAGGACGAGGCCTTCCGGATAGTCGAGGCTGTAACCCCACTCGAACCCGAGCACTCCCGCTTCGCTGAGGGCGCTGTTGTAAATCTCGATCGGCGCCTGGTTCGGAGAGAGATGCGCGAGCGGCGTGTGCGTCCTGCCGTTCTCGTAATCGTAAAGGACGGCATGGCGCTGGCTGAACGTGCCGCGCGGCACGTCTTGCCCGGTGAAGCGCACCCGAACACCGCTCGTCACGATGGAGGCGAACGCTGCGAGCTCCGCCGTGCCCCAGTCGAGGGGACGGTTGCCCTTCGCCATGTCGCGCCGCTGCTCGAGGAGCCGACCGATCTTCGGGTGCGGGGTGAACGCCTCCGGGAGCTCGCAGAGCTTGGCGACGAGTGACTTGAGGTGCTCGAGATCGACGCTGGTGTCCGCGTCGTCCGCCGAGGACTCGGGCCCTCCGAGGTAGCCGGACCAGTAGCCGCCCAGCCACTCGTCGACCTTCTTGTAGTCCTTCTGTCGAGCGACCGTGAGCTCGCCCTCCAGGTGAGCGCGGCGCTCCACGGCGATCTGGTCGGCGTCCTCACGAGTGATGCCGCCGAGCGCGAGCAGATGCTCGAGGTAACCGTCGCGGACGCTGACGCGCTTGGTGATTGCGCGGTAGAGTAGAGGCTGCGTGAAGGACGGCTCGTCGCCCTCGTTGTGCCCGTGGCGACGGTAGCCGTACATGTCGATCACCACGTCGCGCTTGAACGTCACGCGGAAGTCCATGGCGAGCCGCACGACCTGCGCGACCGCCTCCGGGTCCTCGCCGTTCACGTGGAAGATCGGGATCTGCAGCATCTTCGCGATGTCCGTCGCGTAGGGCGACGAACGCGATTCCCAGGGCGGCGTCGTGAAGCCGATCTGGTTGTTGACGACCACGTGCATGCTGCCACCGACGTTGTACGCGCGAAGCTGGCTCAGGTTGAACGTCTCCTGGACGATGCCCTCGCCGGCCATGGCCGCGTCGCCGTGGATCATGAGCGCGAGCTTGCGCGACCGCGCCGCATCGCCGTTGCGGTCCTGCTTGGCGCGCACGCGCCCGGCGACGACGGGGTTCACGAACTCGAGGTGGCTCGGGTTGAAGCACAGCGACAGGTGCATCTTGCGACCGAACGCCGCCGGGTAGTTCGAGCTGTAGCCCATGTGATACTTCACGTCGCCGCGGCCGCGGTAGAGCTGCGGATCGAGATCCTCGAACTCGCGGAAGATGTCACGCGGGCTCTTGCCCATGATGTTCGCGAGCACGTTGAGACGCCCGCGGTGCGCCATGCCGAGAGTGATCTCGTCCACACCGTGCTCCGCGGCGCGCTCGATGGTGAGCGCGAGGAGCGGGATGAGGCTCTCCGAGCCTTCCAGGGAGAAGCTCTTCGCTCCGAGATACTTGCGCTGGATGAACTCCTCGAGGATGACCGAGTCGGTGAGCAAGGTCAGGATCCGGCGCTGCTCGGCCACCGAGATCTCCAGGCGGTTCTCGGTGCCCTCCATGCGCTCCTGGAGCCAGTTCTTCGGCTCGAGATCGTGCATGTGCATGAACTCGACGCCGATCGAACGACAATAGGTGTTGCGCAGGCGCTCGAGGATCTCACGCAGCGTGAGTGTCTCGGTGCCGTAGATCGTGCGGCTGGAGAACCGCCGATCCATGTCCTCGTCGGTCAGGTGGTAGTATTTCGGGTCCAGCTCCGCCATCGGCGCCCGCGGCATGCCGAGGGGATCGATCTTCGCGATCATGTGGCCGCGCACGCGGTAGGCGCGCACCAGCTGGTCCACACGATCCTGCCGGATGGCGATGTCGAGCGTGTCGGAAGCAGAGACGGGACGGAGCGACCCGACGGGGAACATCCTGAGCGCCCCCTCCGCGAGCGCGCGGTCTTCGAGGGTGGACGAGTCGTTGCTCGCAGGCGCGGCGCCGTTCGCCGGCGGCTCCGCCTCCATCGCGGGCGCGTAGACCGGGGCCGCCGGCGCGACGTAGACGCCCTCGGTCATGACGCGTGCGGTCGGCTCCGCCGCGTGCGGTAACTCCATCGCGCTCCCGGCGGCGCCACCGCCGGTCGCAATCTGCGGAGGCGCGGCTGCCGTACCGTTCACCTTCACGCCGTTCTTCCGAGTTCCGAAGTATCCGCGTGCGCGGAACGACGGCCCGAACTGGCTCGGTCCCGCAGGCTTGCCGAGCGAATCGAAATACGCGCGAAAGTCCGCGGGGACTGAGGACGGCTCCTGGAGGTACTGCTCGTACAGCTCCTCGAGGAAGCCGACGTTCTGGGTTCCTATGACGCTATCGACTGGCTGCGACATTCCGCGAGCTCCTCGTTGGCATCTGCTGCCTGGCACGGCTCGACGTGCAGCGCCAACGGCGAATTTCCACGATATCAGTGACCCACCCGAAGGCAATGGGCCCGGTCGGCCGGTGCAGAAGGACGAGGGTGAGGCCAGGGGCACGCGAACAATTGAAGTGCGATCCCTTGACTCCACGGAGCGATCCCGAGGTACTCTTGGTCTCAGCGCAGGCCGCCCCCACCCCCCAGGCCGAGTCCGAAGTCGCGGGCTCCGCTCCCGTGGCCGACCCCCCTCCTCACTGCGTGTGCCCCGGGAGCGTGCGCGGCGCGATGTAGCGCGCCGCCTGGTGGCTGCGGCGCGCCCGCGAAGGGGACGGTGTCCATCCCGGAGACTCCGCCGCGTACGAGCTCGTCAGGGACGCGTCTTCCCATCAGCTTCCCATGACACGGCCGGCGCCTTCGCGAGGCTCCCCTCAGCGCGCGGAGCCTGACCCGGTCACCGGCCCTCGCCCGCTGCCGGGTGCTGCCGGTTCCCAGCTAGCTCACCAGGCCAAGGGGCGGCCACCCGGGGTCATTGACTTCACACAAGGCGTTCATTTCCGTTCCTACCGAGCGTTCCAATTTGGACTGATCCCACAACTTTGCGAAAATTCACGACTGCCGCGCGCAACCGAGCTTTACGCACCGCGCGACATTAGCCTTTGCAACCACCGATTCGCATCGACGTCGAATGAACGTGCTTCGGGTGGTAACGTTCTCCCTGTCAATGACCTCAGGAACCGTCTCGGTGCGCATGCTCTGGCCATTCATGCGTGCGCTACGGGATTTCGGACCGGAGATGGGCGTGCTGAGCGGCGCCGGAGTCGACGCGTCCAGCCTTGCCGACACGGACGCAAGAATTCCCCGGCGACTGGTCGGCGAGCTGATCTGGAACGCGATCCATCGCACCGGCGACGTCGCGCTCGGCGTGCATGCGGGCGAGCGCTCAGATTCGTCCGACTTCGGGGTGATGGATCACGCAGTGCGCGCCTCCCCTGACGTGCGTCGGGCCATGCTGTGCATCGCCCGCTACACGCGTCTGCAGGACGACAACGTCGAGACTCATTTCGTCGAAGAGGGAGAGCGCGTGGTCTGGCAGATCCGCAACGCGGTTCCGCCCATCCTGCGTGCGACGAACGACTTTCAGGTGACCGTCACCGTGATGAATCTGCTCCGCCGGCTCGGTCGCGGTGAGCCGCCGCTCGAGGTGCACCTGCGCCACACGGAGGCGACCGATGCCGCCGAGTACGCGCGCGTGTTTCGCGCTCCCGTCCGGCTCGGGATGCCGCACAACGGCGTCGTCATCCCCCGCTTCCTCCTCGACCAGCCGCTCCCCTCGGCGAACCCCCAAGTGTTCTCCGTGTTCGATCTGATGGCGACGCGCCTCCTGAAGGAGCTCGATCGCACCGATACGACCACCGAACGAGTCCGTCGTCTCGTCGCGAGCCGGATCGGTCGCGACGGCATCGGCATCGTCGACATCGGTGCCCAGCTCCACATGAGCGAGGCGACGCTCAGGAGACGCCTCGACGAGGAGGGAACGACTTACAAGGCCATCGTCGACGAGCTGCGTCGCGAGCTCGCCGCGCAGTACGTCGCCGAGCCGCGCGTCGCGATCGGCGAGATCGCGTTCCTCCTCGGGTTCTCGACGCAGAGCGCCTTCGGCCGCGCCTTCCGGCGGTGGAACGGCATGTCGCCGCTCGAGCACCGGCTCCGTCTGAAGGACGCGCGCCGGGCCGGCTGAGGGTCTGCCCGGGCAAATCGCCTGGTTTCTGGGCAGTGGCCACGGGAGTCCTGGCCGGGGCCGGATGGGCCCCCCTTTGCCGTCCCTCACATTCGCGCACCCGCGCGACTCAGGTCCTCATGGCGCCAAGGCTGTCGACGGCTTGGATATTCGGGGCAGTCGGCTACGCAGCGATCGCTTGCGCCCAGGCCGAAGGCCCGGCGGCGTCGCTGGCAAGCGCTGACATGAGCACGGGCGGCGCCGATCTCGGCACGGGCGGCGCCGCGGCGCTTGCCGACACGACCAGCAACGGGGACGTCGCCCCAGGTGCCGGGGGCGTGCCCTCGATGGGCGGCTCGGTCTCGAATGGGGTCGGCGGGACCGGCGCACCCGCCTCCGGGTCGGGTTCCGCCACGGGAAGCGCGGGCTCGGGGTCGTCAGGGGCGGGCGGTGGGGCCTCTATCGGCGGCTCTGCGGGCGGCGGCGCAGGCTCGGGAACCAGCGGCGGTGGAACGACGGGATCCGGCGGCGGACCCGACGAGAGCGGCGGTCAGGGGCTCTGCGCCTTCTTCCCGTGCGGAGGCGCGGCGGGAGCGGGCGGCACGACGGGCACGGGCGGCGCCGCTCCGGGCGGTGCCGCCGGCGTCGGCGGAGCAGGCTTCTGCGACAACCTGATCTGCTGGGACATATTCGACTGCGCGATCTTCCACGCCGACCGACTGTCCTGCAATTTCACGAAATGCGAAGGCTTCGTCTGCAAGCCGTGAAGTGAAGCGCGCGGCTCGCTGGCGCGTCGAGGAACGCTTGGGCGGCGCTCAGAACTCACCGGCGAGCTGCACGTTGCCGAGGCCGAGCGACGCCTGAAGACGGGGCTCCGCTGCGTGGCGCAGCCGGGGATGCGTCGCGCCGGTGGCCTGCCCTTCTCTACCGCCGCCCACCGTGAAAAAGAGCACGGTGCCGAGCGCGAGCCCTGCCGCACCGACGCCGAAGCCGATGGTGGCGATGGTCCCGTCGCGTCGAGCCGCATCGAGCTTGCTCTGGGCAGAGGCGGGGCAGCTCGTGCCGTTGCACAGCTTGTCGAGATCGCTCTTGCCGCTCATCGCGGCGATTCCGAAGCCCCCGCCGACGGCGAGCGCGGCGCCGCCGACGATCCACGACACGTAAGCCGCCGTGTGGTTCGGCCCGGAGTGAGTGGGAGTCGGAGCTTCCTCGTGCGCTTCGCTGCGCTGCTCGACGGGCTTCGCCTCGGAGGACGTGCTCTCGGTCGCCGCAGCGCGCGGGGCTTCTTCCGGCGGAGCCGCCGGCGCGACGTAGTTCGGGTCGTGCTCGAGCTCGAGCTTGATCGACTTCTTGTCCCCTTCGCCGAGCGTCACCTTCGTGGTGGCCTTCAAGAAGCCGGTCGCAGTCGCTTCGACGGCGTGCTCACCGGGATCGGTGGGGCGATCGGCGCCGAGGAGCGCCGCGGGTACGGTCTCGCCGTCGACGGTGACGGTTGGCTGCGTGTCGCCCTGCCCCGACAGCGAGATGGTGAGCCGCGCGATCTTCGGCGTTGCCCCGTCGAGCGTGGCCTGCGCGTGCTCGTATGCCTTCGAGAGCGCGGGAGTCGGGTGGTCGGGGAGCGGCTCGCGCAGCACCCGACGCAACATCTCGGTGCCCTCCACGAGGTGCCCCTGCAAGACGCGGCACTCGCCCAGGTTCGCGAGAACGATCGGAGCGTGATGAAGCTTCTCCGCGCGCTCGAGCTTGTCGACGGCCTCCTCGCACTTGCCTGACTGCGCGAGCTTCACACCGTCGACGGCGAGCGAGCGTGCTGCTGCCGTGTCGGCGGCGCTCGGCTCCGCGCCCTGCGCGAGCGCGCGACGCGTGGAACCCACACCGAGGCACGAAGCAAGCAAGAGGATGGCGGAAGCGCGCGAGACGCCGCGCGAGGTCGTACGTCGGGTCATCACCCCTACCCTACGTGCCCTTTTTGCCGAACGATAAGAGGCAACGCGAGAACTCCCGCTGAAACACCCACTGGCCCACCGGTCGACTCTCGCCTGCACTCAGATGCCCCATCCGCGGACGATAGGCGTAAAAATGTGAAACTTGCGGCCGTAGTGCCGAGAAGCGGGCTCATCAGAGGAGCCCACACCAAGGGATCACGAGTATGCCTAGCCTATCACTTCGGCTCATTGCGCTTTCGTGCGGGTTCACACTCGCCGCCGTTGGCTGCAACGCCGTCCTGGGCCTCGATAAGCTAACCGTCGAGCCCGCACACTCTGACGCGGGCCACATGCGAGGTACGGGCGGGGGCGCCGGGACCGGTGGGGGTTCCGCGGTCGACAGCGGCCTCGGCGGCCAGGAGGGCGACTGCAAGACGAACGACGAATGCGTCCAGCGTTTCTCCACGCAAAGCGCCCAATCCATCTCGGCGACAGCGACGGACGGTGGCATCGTGCCTGCCATCTGCGTGAAGCAAGGGCACCACTGCATGCCGCTGCTCAGCGAAGACTGTGACACCGTCACCGGCAACTATCACGACGACCGCGCGGTGATCATCGGGACGCTCTTCTCGACGAAGGGCGCCCAGGCCGCCACGAACTTGCCGCGGCAACAGAGCGCCCAGCTCGCCGCCGACGAGATCAACGCCGTCGGCGGCATACCCGGAGCGACGGTCGACGGCTCACGCCCCATCGTCCTCGTCTCCTGTGACGAGTCGACCAACCTGGTCCGCGCGGGCACCCACCTCATCTCGGACCTCCAGGTCCCCGCCATCGTCGGCCCCAACACGAGCCAGGACACCCTGGATCTGTCGAACAAGCTCAGCATTTCGGCCGGCACCGTCGTGATGACGCCCACGGGCGTGGCGTCCAGCATCGCGGATCTGACCGACAACGACCTGACCTGGCTGATGGTGCCCTCCGACGTGCAGCGCGCGCCGCTGATGATCAGCCAGCTCGGCGACCTGGAGACGCAGATCAAGACGGAGCGCAGCGTCTCGAAGGTGAAGCTCGGTGTCATCTACCGCAACGACGCGCTCGGGATCGGCACGCGGACTTCGCTCGACACGCTGGTCATCAACGGTAAGCCCATCTCTGACGCGGTGAACCTGGGCCAGAACGTGAAGATAAGCCCCTACGAGTTCGCCGCCCCCGATCAGAACGCAATCGTCTCGGACTATCTGAAATTCCTGCCTGACATCGTGGTCGTGGCGGGCCTGGCGGAAGCGATCACGCAGATCATCGTCCCCATCGAGAAGCAGTGGCCCAAGTCCGAGTCGGACCTCGGTCATCGTCCGATGTACGTCATGATCGACCAGCTCAAGGTGCCCGATCTCATCACCGCGGTGACCGGCAACGACGACCTGCGACGGCGCGTGCGCGGTACCGGGATCACGCCCGCGCCGACGTCCACCGCCGTCTACAACGCATTCCAGATCGACTTCCTGTCGCGTCACCCGATGACCTCGGCCAAGATCTCCGGCATGGGCCCCTCGTACGACGCGGTCTACGGCATCGCCTACGCGCTCGCAGCGACGAAGGACAAGGAAGCAACGGGGAGGAACATCGCGACGGGCTTGCGAATGCTCGCGGGCGGCGCGACCGTCATACAGAACTCCGGCACCAAGGTGCTGGCGGCCTTCCAGCGACTCGCGGCGGGCGACAAGATCACCGCGATCGGGACCTTCGGGCCCCTCGAGTGGGATCAAAACGGCGCCGTGGTGGGTGGAACGCTCCAGATGTGGTGTATCGACGGCACGGGTCCTACCCCTGCTTACCAGGACTCCGGCCTCACTTACGACATCAAGGCGCAGAAATTCGCCGGCGCCTACACAGCGTGCGGACCATAGTTCGATGTGGCCCGAGCGCACACATAAAGAGTCGTCGCCGCTTCGACGTATGGATGCAAGCGAGAACCCAGTGTCGCAGTCCCGGCCCATACAGCGCATGGCTCAAGTCGCCAAATCCCCCGTGACCTACGCTCAGCATCACTATTCGAGTTCGAGCATGGAACCGCTTTCCGAAAAGCCGATCGAGCTGCCGTTCGCGGCTGGCGAGATCATCGGCGGAAAGTACGAGGTCGGTAACCTGATCGGAGCCGGCGGGATGGGTTTCGTGGTCGCGGCGAGGCACATCGATCTCGGGGAATCGGTGGCGCTCAAGTTCCTGCGACGCGAAGCGCTCGCGCACGAGGAGCTGGTCATGCGCTTCGCGACCGAGGCGCGCGCGGCGGCGCGGATCAAGAGCGAATACGTCGCGCGCGTGTTCGACGTCGGCAACCTGCCGGACGGCGTGCCTTTCATCGTGATGGAGCACCTCAACGGGAAGGACCTCTGTCAGCTCTTGCACGAGCAGGGGCAGCTTCCCGTGCGGCTTGCAGTCGAGTACGTGATGCAGGTGTGCGAGGCGCTCGCCGCTGCGCACACAATCGGGATCGTCCACCGCGACATCAAGCCCGAGAACCTCTTCCTCACCGAGCGCGCGCAGGGCATGCACATCGTGAAGGTGCTCGACTTCGGCATCTCGAAGGTCGCGCTGACGGGCTCGGCCTTCGACCCGATGCCGATGGCGCGCACCATGATGCCCATGGGCTCGCCGGTTTACATGTCTCCCGAGCAGATCCGCGCGACCGACGAGATCGACGCGCGCACGGACATCTGGTCGCTCGGCTGCGTCCTCTACGAGCTCCTCACGGGCGTGCCTGCTTTCGACGCGCCATCGCTGACGCAGCTCTCCGCGACGATCCTGGAGAAGGATCCAGTGCCGATGTCGCAGCTCGCGCCCGAGGTGCCACCCGAGCTCGAGGCCATCGTACTCCGCTGCCTGGAGAAGAACCGCGACGCGCGCTTTCGCAATATCGCCGAGCTCGCGATCGCGCTCTATCCCTTCGCACCAAGGCGCGCGCGCATCTCCGCCGAGCGGTGCGCCTCGCTGCTCTCCGAGTCGTCACAGGGGACGCTCGAGTTCGAGCTGCCCAGCATCGCGCCGCCCGCGCACCCCACGCTCCGCGGCAAGGTCACCGGGCCGAGTCTGCTCGAGGGCCCGCCCTCCACGACGAGCCCGACGGCGGTGCTCGTGCCGGACCCGGACATCGAGAACCCGCCGTTCGTCTCGAATCGGCGTCGAACGTGGGTCATGGCGAGCCTGGCCAGTGCCGCGCTGGTCGGCGCCATCTTCGGCGCCACCCGGTCGCCGAACGAGACTGCCGAGGCCCCAGCGGCAAAGCCGGTGGTCGCTGCGGCTCGCATCGCTGAGCAGCCGAAAGCCCCCGCCGCGGCGCCCGTCATGACGGCCGGGCCGGTTGCCGTCGTTCCGTCGGTCACGCCTTCGAGCAGTCCCACTGCCCAGAAGGCGTCCGTGGCGGCGCCGACCCTGATGCACCGCATCGCTCCGCCGAAGCCGAAGCGCGAGGGCACTCGCCCCGC
>CAYUAW010000038.1:15175-18608 GCA_964442485.1 uncultured Polyangiaceae bacterium | reverse complement strand
CACCGGAAGGACGGCGGGCGACGCGTGACGGTCCAGGGGACCTTCCAGCGCCAGATCGACGGCCCAGACTCTGCCGGATAGGCGGAAGCCGAGTGCCCCGCCGAGGACGTTGATCTGGCCGCCGTCGCGGGAGAGCGGCAAGACGCTCTGCAGCTCCACCAGGACTGCGAAGAGGTTGCTGGCGCGCACGATTGCGCCGACGCCGTTGGCGAGGACGAGAACGGAGCCCGCCAGCACGAGGTTTCCGGCGGTGCTGACGCTCGAGCGACAGGCGTCGTCGAAGCAGAGCTGGGCCACGCCGCCGACGCGCCCGAGTGCGATCGCGCCCTCGTCGGTGCCGAGGACGCCGGACGCGCTCACCATGGCGGCGACGCGCACTCGTGGCGCGCGCGCGAGCACGGTCTTCAGCGTGAGGTCAAGGGGGACCACGGGCTCCCGCGACAGCGGTGGAACGAAGGACAGCGTGAGCTGCGTCCTGTCGCCGAGCGCCACTCCGCCCTGAAGGCCCACGATGTCGTAGCTCGACAGGTACACGGTGCCCGCCGGGTGCGTCTCCGCGGTGGGAACGAACACGACACGATCGACGTGAGCGTCCGTGAAGCGCGCATCGGGAATGGCCGGAGGTTCGAGCAACGGCGGCGCATAGCCGGGGGCGACCAGCGGTGCGTAGCGC
Source organism: uncultured Polyangiaceae bacterium (assembly GCA_964442485.1). Lineage (GTDB taxonomy): Bacteria > Myxococcota_A > Polyangia > Polyangiales > Polyangiaceae > DASZVB01. The sequence goes on along the minus strand of CAYUAW010000038.1, from coordinate 17,935 downwards.
ACGACGGGCGGCTGAGACGCGGCGGGGGCGGGAAGCGGCAGGGCCTGTGCGGCTGTGAACGCTGGTGCCGCCCCGGGTGTGACCTCCGGTACGCTCGGGTTGCCCGTTCCGACGGGCGCGGCGGTGACGGAGGGCGACGCACCCGGTACTGGAGCCGACGCGGACGTTGCAGCGCTCCTCTCGGTAAACACAGGATCTTGTGCGAGCGCGGGGCCCGCGAGGGCGACGCCCACGGCAAGAACAATTGCCGCATGACCGAGCCGACCCTTCACCTCGCACATCAATTGCATTGGGCCACAATGGCGAACATCGTGCCAAGCTGTTACCGTCGCCCGGTGGGGCACCTGGCCAGCGTGCTGAGGCCCGCGCCGCTCGTCGCCGTCGTGCTGCTCGCACCCGCTGTGCTCGCGAGCGCCTGCAGCCGTACCGGTTTCGAGACGTCCGACGTGTCGACGCGCTCGGTCGGACCGGAAGCTCGAGACGGTTCGCTCGGGAGAGCCGACTCGAGCGCACCGCCACCTCCCGAGCCGACCGCGCCCGATGGGGCCACGCCGTCGGCACCCCCGGCGACGCCCACTGCTCCCACCTGTACGCCGGTGCCCGAGACCTGCAACGGTCTCGACGACGATTGCAACGGCCACGTCGACGACGCGATCGCGCCCGTGCCTTGCAACGGCGGGGGCAACCGGTACTGCGTGTCCGGCCGCTTCACGACGTGCCCGGATCGCTGCGACGCCTGCGTTCCGGGAAGCGAACGGGTGTGCTTTCATTCGTATTGCACCTACTGGGCGGTCCAGGCATGCACGGCAGACGGAAAGTCCTTCGGGGCCTGCCGCGAGCGGCTGGTCCCCGCGGAATGCGCGAGCGTCGCGGACCGATACCGAGAATCCCCCGAGCTCGAACGGTGCTGCATCGACAACGGCTACTGCTGCCACGACCAGTTCGATCTCGATCAGGACGGCAATCGCGACGAGATGCTCGGGACCTGCGACGAGGTGTCGTGCCATCCGTGACGAGAGCGCTCGCGCTTCTCGTGCTGGTTGCACCACGCGTCGCCGGAGCCGCGCCGTGCGGAGCGCCGGACTTTCTCACGTCGCTGCCGCGGGACGGCGCGACGGGCGTGCCGATCAACGCGGTCGTCACCGCGCATTACGCCTCCCCCGCGACGTACGGTGGTGAATCCGTCACGGTCGAGCACGAGAGCCCCGACGTGAGCGCCGACACGCCGAGGGAGCCCCCTCGGGACTTCACGGGCGTCTTCGACGCGAACGAGGGACTCCTCAGCGTGACCTTCGACGAGCCGCTCGTCAGTGGCGACGAGTACACGGTGACGTGGCCGCGACTCCACGCGAGCGATCACGCGGCGAAGGGCAAGGGCGGGAAGGTTGCCTTCCGCGTGGGCTCGGAGTCCGACACGCAGTTTCCGTCCTTCGGCGGCGTCTCCGGCGTCACCTGGGACGTCGTGCGCGAGCGCGACGACTGCACGAATTCGCTCGAGGACCGCTTCGCGTTCGACCTCACGCTGCTCTCCGCGAGCGACGACGGTGGACGCGGCTCGCTCGAGCTCGTGGTGTTCCAGAGCCGGGCTCCGGGCGTGCAGGGAGACGAGGTGCTGCACGTGCCCATTCCTGCGAAGGGCGACCCGGTGCGCGTCGAGCGAGCGCTCGACGACGCGAGCGGCCAGGTCTGCTTCTCGGCCGTCGTGCGAGACCTCCTCGGCCTTCCCTCCGCCGGTGATTCGCGTGCGGTGTGCACCACGACCGTGCCTCCGCCTTTCTTCTACGGATGCCGCGTGGCGCGCGCCACCCCGACGCGGCTCGAAGCCGGGCCGCTGACGGTGCTGCTGCTGCTCTCGGTGGCGCTCGTGGCACGGCGGCGACGCGAAGCATCGTGAGGCGATCCCGTGAGTTCCCGCTGTACGAAACCGTCGCTGCTCGCGCAATCGCCTGGCGTCGGCTTCCTCGCAGCGGCGCTCGTGCTCGTGAGCTGCCACCGGGACGTCGCACCGGCTCCTCCACTCGAGGTCCGCGCGACGTGGCCGGCGCCCGACGCCGAGGAGCACCTGCCATGCGGCGACGTCGGCGATCTCCGGGTGTGCTGGGGCGCGGACGCCACGAGCCCCCGCGTCGTCCTGCGGAGGGCGCCGCCGTTCGCGCTCTCGTCGCTCGGATTTCGCGTCTCGGGGAGCGGCAAGGACGCGCGCGCCGTCGACCGCGCGCGCGACGCGCCGTCGTTCGTCTGCGACGGGGACACGTGCCGTCAGGCGAACCCGCGGCTTCCCGACGACGGCGAGTGGGAGTGCGCGGACTTCGCGTCCGTCGTCGTCTGCCACGGAGGCCTCTCACCTGCGGGAGTGCCTCCGGGCGGCGCGGACACGGGGTTCTCGTGCGGCGCTCGTCGAGGCGCGCACGCAGCGCCGGGCGAGCGCGTCTGCGTCGACACCTCGCCGGATCTTCCGGACGGCGCGGCGCGCGGTTATCGCTGCCGGTTCGAGGCCGTGAGCGGGCCCTCCCGCACGTGCCGGAAGGACCCCAAGGCGCGCTCCGTCACCGATCCGTGTATCGCGCCGAGCGACTGCGAGACTGGGCTCCTGTGCGCCTCGGGGCGCTGTCTGCCGCCGCGACCGTCTCCCTCGTGCTGGCTCGATCGAGATTGCGACAAGGGAACTTGTCGCTTCGGCAGCTGCGTCCCGGAGCGGTCGTGACGGCGCCGTCCCCGCGCCCAGCCCGCGTCTCCTGGCGCGCACGCTGCAAATCCGCG
>CAYUAW010000038.1:0-15075 GCA_964442485.1 uncultured Polyangiaceae bacterium | reverse complement strand
GCCCGGCCGGGCACCCTGAGACGAACGGTCGCGCCGTTCTTCGATTTCGGGGAGCCCGCGGCGCAGATCGGCTTCGGCAAGCGCTTCGAGGTCCTGGCGCGGCCGGGATGCGCGGAGGCCGCGCGCGCGCACGTCACGTGGAAGCAGACCGCGGGTCTTCCGCTGGCCGCGCTCGCCGTCGAGGACGATGGGCGAAAGCTCGTGGCCACCATGCCGCCGCTGCCGGCTTCCCCGGCTCGGCCTCGCTTCGGCATCGTCCCGCTGTCGGCGCGGACGCGCGGCGAGGTCGAGCTCCGCGCGAGCTATTCCGACGGCGGAGCGCCGTCCGAGCGCGTGCTGCACGTCAGCGCGGCGGCGCGGTCACGCGGCTTGCCGAACGTCGGAGTAAGCGCGCGCCTGTACCTCGCGGGAGAGGGTATCCGCGTCCTCTCGCGACCGGACGGCTCGCAGGCCGACGTGGAAGTCGAGGGCGGCGCTACCGCCCTCACGCCAGATCGAACCGGCACCTACACGCTGGAAGACGCTTCCGGTCGGAGCTTCCGGCTCTTTGCCGGACGTTACGACGAGACACCCCTCGATTGCGGCAGGAGCGACTGCCACGCCGAGATCGCGCTGTCGGTGCGCTCGAATCCCATGACCACGATCCTGCAGCGCGGGCTCGACGGTCCCTTCGCCGGCGACTATCCGGCGTGCGCGCTCGCCTGCCACGCCACCGGTGAGCCGGGGCTCGACGACGGAGGCTTCGTCGCCGTGAAGGCGCGGTTCGGGCTTTCTCCGGCGGATCTTCGCCGCAGCGGCTTTCACGACCTGCCGGCGTCGCTGCGCCGCCTCGGCGGTGTCGGCTGCCAGGCGTGTCACGGCCCCGGGACGGTCGCCGAGCCCGCGGGTCGCGACGCCTTGCTGCGGGCGGACGTCTGCGCGATCTGCCACGACGCGCCTCCACGCTACGGACACGTCGCGGCGTGGGAGAGCTCGCGCATGGCGCGCGCGGACGCGGACCCACGGACGCACGAAGGCGCGTGCGCCCGGTGTCACACGACCTGGGGCTTTCTCGGCGAGAGTGAGCGCAAGCCAGCGGACGACGCGCCGCCGGCGGGCATCGCGTGCGCCGCCTGCCACGCGGTCCATCCGGCGCGCGCCGCTGCCGAATCGGTGATCGGCGCCACCTGCGCGGCGGCGCTACGTCGCGAAGCGCCCGTCCCCGCGTTGCTGACCGGCGCGCTCGCCGCCTCTTCGGACCCGAGCCGCGCGTGCTTCTCGTGCCACTCGCCGGACGGTTCCACGCCGCTGCCCGCTGCGAGCGCTGCGGCGATCTGGGCGGGCCGCGGGGGGCTCGAGCCCAGGACGGGAGCGGCGCTCGGCGGCGCGTCGCCCCACGGCGGCGTCGCCGGCGGCTGCATCGGCTGTCACCGGTCTGGGCCGTCCGACCTGGGCCACGGCTCGGGGCATGGGTTCGCCGCGCAGAGCGAGGCCTGCGCGAGCTGCCACGCGGAGAAGAGCGACCCTGCCGTGCGCCAGCGAGCAGTCGCGCTGTGGTCGCAGGCAGGGCTCGCTTCGACCACCCGCCTTGCCGTATCGAGCGGAGGGGAGCCGTTGCACGCCGAGCCGGTACGGCTCCTTTCGGCCACCCCTCGGGGGCGCGCGCTCTGGGACGTCGCGCTCGTCCTCGAGGATCCCGCGGCCGATCGCCACAACGCCCCCTACGCACGAGCACTGCTGGACGCCGCCGAGCGCGTCCTCGCGCCGCGGGCGCAGCGAAGGAGAACGCAGTGACGACGCGATCACTTCGCCGCGTCGTCTTCACTCTCGCGCTCGTCGTTGCCGCGAGCCGTGTCGCGCGCGCGGAGGGCACCGATGCCCCCGCCGTCGCCGTCCTCGAGACATACGCTCCGGACATGCCGGAGGCCGGGGCGTCGGTTACCCGGCAGCTCTACGCGACCATCGCGCGCCTCGGCTACCGGGCGACCCCGGAGACCGAGACGGCGCGCCTGACGGCGCTGCGCGGCCCACACGTGCTCTCGCCGCACGATCTCGCGGTCATCGCGAAGGAAGCGGCCGCAGCTTACGCCCTGCAGGCGACGCTCGGCGCGCAGGGCGACCGCTACGTCGCGACACTCGCCATGGCGAAGGCCGACACGACCGCGCCGGCCCTCGCGACCGACTCGGCGGAAGCGACCGGGCTCGAGGCCGCCGTCGATCACCTGGCGCGCTCGCTGCTCGCGCCCGTCGCGACCCCGTCTTCGCCCGACGACCACGCGCGCGGGCGCGACACGAAACCCGGAACGCGACTCGCCGTGCAGACGGAAGGCGCATTCGGGCTGTCGGATCGCTTCTTCTACAATCACTTCGCCGGAGCGCGCCTCGACTACGCGTTCACTCGCGACTTCGCGCTCGGCGCCTACGTCGGCTACGCGAACCTGAAGGGGCGCGAGGGGCGCACGTCGAACGTCCTGCCGTATCTGCAGCTCGAGTACGCTCTGCGCTTCTCACGGCAAGCGCCCGTCTTCGTGCCGCTCCGCTTCGGCACCGGTTATCTGCCGAAGAACGGCCCATTCCTGCGGCTCGCCGCGGGGCCGACCTTCGAGCTCGGAGGCGGCGTGCGGCTCGCGTTCGATCTCCTCGCCCCGACGTTCGTCATCGTCCATGACCGCACGGTGGTATCGCTGGACGTCGCCGCAGAAGTGTCCTTCGCGCTCTGATTGTCAGCTCGTCATGGCGGCGAGGATCCGTCGCTTTCCGGCGAACGTGGCGCGGCCGTGCATCGCGAGCACGTTGTCGAGCATGAGCATATCCCCGCGCTGCCATGGGAACGCGACGGTGCTCCGGTCGAGCGTGTCCATGATGTGATAGAGGTCGCGCCTTGCGACCTTGCCGCCGTCGGCGTGGAACACTTCGTGGAGCCGCGTGTGGGGCCGCGCGTAGAAGAGCTTCGCCGCCACCCAGCGCCAGCTGCCGAGCAGCCGCGGATTGAAATCGTACAGGTGCGCCTGGCTGAACCACACCCACTCCTTCGTCTCGGGGTGGGCCATGGCGGCGGGGCGGCTCTGGCTGATCCGGATCCAGCTCGAGTCGTGCCACGCGAAATCGAACTCGTGCTCGCGGCAGAGTCGCTCGACCTCCTTCGGGTCGTCCGTCTCGAAGACTTGCCGCCACGACTTGTGCGATGGCTGGAGACTGTTGACCAGGTCCATCACCCAGCTGTCGCCGAAGTAGCAGGACACGTACCTGAGCCCGCGCTGCATGAAGCGGTCGCGTATGCTCGGCTCGAGCGCGCGATAGATGCGCCGCGCGTCTCCCAGGATGGTCTCGCCATTCTCGGTGGGAGCGACGTCGCAGTAGAAGAAGATGTGCTTCGGGAAGTGACGCACGAAGGACAGCTCGTTGTGCAGAGGGATCTTCACTGCCGACGGCGCTTCCGTCGAGGTGTACACCGCGCCCGTCACCTTCGTGCGCGGGCTGTCGCCACCGATGTAGTTCACGGAGGAGCCCGTCCCGAGCGCCTCGATGGCACTCGAGAAATCTGCCGCCCCCTCGAGGGGAAAGCCGCGGAACAGGATCCCACCGTGCTCGAGCAGCCGCTTCTTCAGCGTGGGGCCGTGCCCCGCGAGAAGCTCGATGAACTGCTCTCGCGTGGTGTGTTTTCTGGGCGACACCACGAGCGGCAAGGTCTCGTTGCCGAAGAGCGAAAGGTCGAATGCCTCTTCCATCTGGTTCGGGTGCGCTTTTCTCGGGCGCCCGCCCGCGGGTAACAGCGTGCATGCGGAGCGTCAATGCTCCGCATGAGAGGGGAAACGGCTCCGCCGGGCCCGAGCCACGAGAACAGGCGGCGTTGACCGGGCCCGCGGGGCGCGATACGAGCCTACCCGCCGAAATGCAGCCAGCCATCGACCAGCGCATCGCGCCCGCGGCCAAGCTCGAGAGCCAGAGCGGAACGGCCCTGTTCAAGGCCGCGCTCCAGGAAAAGCCGGTCACGACGTCGTTCGGCCTGGTCGTGGAGTACCTGACGTTCGGGTCGGCGGTCTTCCTGGCCGTCTCTCTCTATCTGACGCGAAGGCCGATGGCGTTCGTGGACCGCGTGCTCGGCCTGCGCCTGCGCGAGCGGTTCATCGATCTCATCGCGCGCGTCTCGCCGGGCTAAAGCGGATGGATCCCTTCTCCTTCCTGGCGTGGCGCTTCTACTACTTCTTCCGTGATCCGCCTCGGCACCCGCCGCCGGGCCGCGTGCTGCTCTCTCCCGCGGACGGCTATCTCCTCTACACCCGGCGCGTCAAAGGCGGCGAGGTTCCGAGCCCCATCAAGAAGGGCGTGCCCATCGCGCTCGACGAGTGGGTCGGAGCGGTGCCGTGCGCAAGCGACGGCACCCTCATCGGCATCTACATGACGGCGCTCGACGTGCATTACATCCGCTCCCCGGTACCGGGAAGCGTGTCGCGCGTCGTTCCCCGGCCTGCGAAGCACGAGAACCTGCACCAGACGCGGACCTTCGTCCGGCTCCTGTGGGACATGAAGCCCTACGAGGAAGACAGCCGCTACATCACCGAGAACGCGCGCAACACCATCGCGATCGACGGGGAGGTTCCGGTGGTGGTGGTCCAGATCGCCGATCGCTACGTGCGCGAGTGCGACGCGTTCGTGACGCAGGGCGAGTCCGTCGATGCCGGGCAGAAGATCGGAATGATTCGCATGGGTTCGCAGTGCGACCTGTTCGTGCCGGACAGCGCCAACGTGAAGTTCGACTGCACCCCCGGGGCGAAGGTGCGAGCGGGCGAGACGGTGCTCGGGACTTACTGAGCCCCCCATGAAGCCCGAGGATCTGTTCGCGCTCGTCCAGCGGCTCAACGGCCCGATGGAAGCCCTCGGCGCACTGGCCGCCGAGCTCCGCATCCAGACCGAGGGTCTCTCGCCGGATCCCGCCGTGCAGCGCGCGCTCGACGCCGTCATCGCCGCTCTGGGTATCGAGCTTCCGGCGCTCGCCGCGCTGCCGAGGGACGCGAAGCTCGCGGCCGCAGGCGGCATCGCCGCGTTCCTGCGTCAGGCCGCGGACGTGGTGGAACATCCTGAGCGCGAGCCGGGCTGGGCGTTCACGGACGGCGCGTTCCTGCAGAACCAGGGCCGCATGTCGATGTCCATCGCGCACGTGGTTGCAACGCTCGCGCCGTCGCTGGGGGATCTCGCATCGCGCCTCGACGGCGGTCCGGCGACGTTCCTGGACGTCGGAACGGGCGTCGGGTGGCTCGCGATCGCGATGGCGAATCGGTTCCCGGGGCTCCGCGTGCTCGGCCTGGACGTCCACGACACGGCCCTTCGCATCGGCCGGCAGAATGTACGCGACGCGGCGCTCGAGGGGCGGATCGAGCTGCGCCATGGGAACGTGACGGAGCTCGCGGAGCGCGACGCGTTCGATCTCGCCTTCGTCGCCGCCCCCTTCCTCTCGAAGGACATCGTTCCTCTCGCGCTCCAGCGGACGCGCGACGCGCTGCGTCCGGGCGGCATCCTCCTGTTCGGCACGTTCGCGACCATCGACGATCCGCTCGCCACGGCCACGCAAGCCTTGCGCATCGTGCGCTCCGGCGGCCACCCCTGGGCGCTTCTGGATGCCTGCGCAGAAGTGTCGGCGGCAGGGTTCGCGCGCGCCCACGTCGTCGAGAGAACGTGGAAGGCGCCGATCGCGCTGATCGCGGCCGAAAAAGCCGACTGAATAGCGCAGAAACCCGACCCGGAGACCGGGACAGCCGTGCAGCCGGTGTTATGTTCTGCAGCGTCGATGCACGCGGTCCTCTTCGCCCTCATGACGATCCTGACCGTGCTCTGGGTCGCGATCCGACGCCTGTTTCGCGGCCCACTGCACCCGGGCTGGTCCTACCGCTACGAGGCCATCGCCGAGATCCTGCGGAAGGCGAACGAACGCGGGCTCGAGCTCCCCGTGGCCACCATGCGCCGCTCGATGCTCGACGCGCGCATTCACCCCCGTGTCTCGCGCTCGCTGCTGCACGAGCGCACGACGTTCGCGGGGCTCCCCGCCGAGACGTTCACGGTCACCGGCTGGACGGAAGCGGATCCCACGATCCTCTACTTCCACGGCGGCGGTTACGTCGTTTGCTCTCCGGCGACGCATCGCGATCTCGTCAGCCGGATCGCGCTCGCGAGCGGCGCGCGCGCCATCGCCGTCGACTACCGCAAGGCCCCGGAGTTCCCGTTCCCAGCTCCCGTCGACGACGCGGAGACGGCGTACCGCGCGCTGCTCGACGCCGGCACGCCGCCGGAACGCATCGTCGTCGGAGGAGATTCCGCCGGCGGCGGGCTCGCGCTCGCGCTGTTGCAGCGCATCAAGGGCAGCGAGCTCCCGATGCCGCGCGCGGGTATCTTGCTTTCGCCGTGGGTGGACCTCGAATGCGGCGGCGACTCGATCGCGAAGAATGCTCGGTACGACTATCTGCCCGTCCGGGGGCTGTCGTGGGGCGCCGAGCAGTACCTCCAGGGCGAGGACCGGCGACACCCGCATGCCTCCGCCGTTCACGCAGATCTCGCGGGCCTCCCGCCGCTGCTCATCCAGACTGGCAGCGCCGAGCTCTTCCTGAGCGAGAACGAGCGGCTCGCCGAGCGCGCAAAGGAGGCCGGCGTCGACGTGACCCACGAGATCGACGAAGGGATGATCCACGTGTACCAGGCCTTCGCGTCGTTCGTGCCCGAGGTGGACCGAGCGATCCAGCGCATCGGCGCCTTCGTGCAGAAGCACGCCGCGCGCACGGTACCGGAATCCCTGGCGCCCGAGAGCGAAGAGAACGCCCCCACGCACGACGCCGCCACCTCGCCGGCGTGAGCATCATGCGGCGCGGCCGGCCCTGAGCTTCTCGATCACGTCGAGGTATTGCCGCGCGATCGTCTCCGGCGAGTAGAGACGCCGCGCGGTCGCCGCGGCGTCCGCCACGGTCGCCCCGCTTCGACTTTGCTCGCAGGCCTTCTCGAGCGCCGCGGCGAACGCCGCGACGTCGTTGGGGTCAGCCGAGGCGCCGTGCCCGGACTCGCGCGGTACCTCCGCGATCCCCCCGTGAGTCGAGGTGACGAACGGCTTGCCGTGCGCCATCGCCTCGATGGGCACGCGGGAGATGGGCTCGTTCCAGAGCGACGGGATCGCGACCACGTCGACGCGATCGTAGAAATCCTTGGACTTCACGTAGCCGATGAATCCGATCCTCGAGTCCCCCGCCGCAAGTGCCCGGAGCGTCACGCCGTATTCGACTCGATGGGGCGCTCCGGCGATGAGGAGCGACAGATCCTTCGATTTCAGCGTGGAGAAGGCTGCCATCAAGGTCTCCACGCCCTTGCTCGGATGTAGCCTGCCGATGAAGCCGATGACGGTCTTCTTCTCGCCGAGCGATGCGCTCGCCGGGGCGGGTGTGGCGGACGCGGGCGCCTCGTACGGGGTCCGGATGACCGCCGTCGTGCCGGCGTTGCCGAAGTAGCCACGGTCGCGATGAGCGTCGAGGATGAACTGGCTGACGCCCACCAGCGCAGGAACGGAGCCCGAGTGACGCTTGCGACGGAGCGTGACGAGCTGGCACGGGCCGCACTGACGCTCGCAGTTGCGACCGCCTCTGTACATCGTCCCGAACGGGCAGAGTGAGTAGTAGTCGCGGAGCGAGTGAACCAGCGGCACCCCCTGGTCGCGAGCGACGTTCCAGATCCGGGTCGACAGCCCTGCCAGGTTGTTGGTCACCACGGCGTCGGGGCGAAACTCGCGCAGCACCTCGCCGAGATGCTTCGGGACGTCGCTCGTGTACTCGGACGACAGCTGCCACAATAAGGAGTCCACGTTCGTGCGCGTGGCATCCAGAGGCGACCGGCCCACGCTCCCCATCGGGAGCCCGAAGTGCCGGACGCCGTCGACTTCCTCGCGAACCAGCCGCGTTGCCTTTCTGAGCGACGCGACGGCCGCTTGATGGCCGAAGCGCAGGAGCCCGCGCGCGAGGAGCTCCACGGAGATCTCGGCGCCGCCGATGAGGTTTGGCTTGAACCAGTCACTCACGAGCAAGATCTTCATTGTGGGGCTTCTCTTTCGCGCGACGGCAGGCGGTCACGAAGCGTGAGGCGACGAGGGAACGGTCTTGGCCCTGCCCGCCGGCGAAAGTGCGCGCAACGCGCCCACGGCGCTGCCGAGCAGGTCTCGCCCGAGCGGATGAAGCGAGAGCAGCGCAGCACCGCACGTCACGATCCACAGGAATGCGAGGAGGATTCCAGCGACCGCGGGCAGCGCGACGTGGAGCCCCGGAAGGACCCAGATGCGAAAGGCCTCGAAGAGCCCGCCGGTGACGACGCAGACCAGCCAGATTGGCGCCGCCACGGCGAGCAGGTCGCGCACGCGGACGCTGCCCCGCCGGCAACAGAACCACCAGAAAATGGGCGTGATGAGGGCGACCTGCACGACCGAATAGCTGATGGCGACCGACAGGGCACCCCAGTGCAAGCCGAGCAGGATGCTCGCCACGGTGAGCCCGCTCCCTATCACGCCCCAGGCCAGCACCTCGTTCGAGCGACCCTGGCTCATCATCAGCCAGCCGATCGAGTTGTTCATCGGCTGCACGAGCGCCGCGAAGCCCAGCGCGAGGAAGATGGGGACGGAAGCCTGCCACCGCGGGCCGAGCAGGATCTCGATGACCCACACGCGACCCACGAGGAGCAGCGTCACGAGCGGCATGCAGACGAGCATGATCATCCGCATGGTGTTCTTGTAGGTCCGGACGTACTGCTCCGGGTTGTCCTTCACCCGCGTCAGGACCGGCACGACGACGTTGCTCAGCGGATAGATGATCTGCGAGAGCGGAGCCATCATCAGCTGGTACGCGCGGCCGTAGTAGCCGAGCGCGATCATTCCCCAGAACTTTCCGATGAGCAGGTTGTCGAGGTTCCGGGCGAAGTAGTTCAGAAAATTGGAACCCGCGATGGCAGAGCCGAAGCGCGTCATGGTGCCGGTCCGGTGCTCCCAGCGTGGCCTGCCGGGTTGCCAGGTGGAGCTGGCGACGGTGGCGAGCACGTTCGCGACCTGGGTCGCGATTGGCCAGAGCACGACCGCCCAGTAGCCGAGGCCCGAGAGCGCTGTGGCGACCGCGACGGCGGCGCCGAAGACGTTCGCCCCGATGTCGATGGCAGCGAGCCGCCTGAAGCGAAAATGCCGTTGAAAGAGCGCCTGGTACTGCGCGGCAGCGCCGTTCAAGACGAACGTCGAGGCCATCACCGAGAGAATGGGGAGGAGCCTCGGGTCGCCGTAGAAGAGCGCGGCGAGCGGCGAGAGGAGCAGCACGCCGCCGGCAAGCACGGCGCCCGCGCCGATGTTGATCCAGAAGAGGCTGCTGACCTCGGCGTCGGTGATGTCGTCGCTGTAGATCGTCGCCGAGGTGAGGCCGATGTCGCGGAAGACCGCGAAGAACGAAACTATGGGGCCGATCAGGGAGGCGAGCCCGAAATCCGCGGGCGACAGAACCCGCGCCAGGACTGCCGTTGCGCCGAGCTGCAAGCACAGCTTGACGCCCTGACCGGTCAGCGCGAACGCGCCGCCGCGCCTCATCGTTTTGGTCAGATCGATGGTCGATACTCCAGCGCGCGATCAGGGCCGGCCCCGCGCGCGTGATGCGCGCGAGCGCGTCCAGGTAACGCCTCTGACATAGCGCAGAGCGCTCGATGGTCAAAGGCGTAACTCGCGAGAAAGCGTGCCGGTTTCGGTGCGGTCACCAGCAAGTTGCGAGACGAATAGAGAAGCGGATGAGTCGAAGTCGCTTTGTGCCACAGGCGCACGCGTCGTCCGCGCGAGAATTGCAACCGCTCGACGGATGACGCTCGCGCGCGGCAATGCCAGAACGACGCGATGGTCCTCGGAGTCAAGGCGATGTCCCTTTCAGGAAGAGGGGAAGCGAATACCGCCCCCATGAAGGACACCGCTCGAACGCCGACGGTTTGCTACCTGCTTCCGAACCTCACCGGCGGCGGCGCAGAGCGTGTCGCGTTGAACATCATGCGTGGCCTGCCGGAGGCCGGGCGGCGGCTGGTCCTCTTCGAGAACAAGATGGATTATCCGTGCGACGCGCCGCTCGACGTCCTCGATTGCGTGTTGACCTTCCGCGGCTTCGGCCCGAGGCGCCTCTATCGAGCTCTCGCCGGGTCGATCGAGCTGATGCAGCTCAAGCATCGCGAAGGCGACGCCTCGTGGCTCAGCTTCACGACGATGGCGAACATCCTGAACGTGCTGACGCCTGTCGGGGGCCGGGTGGTCGTCACGTCGCACAACCGCGAATCCGAGAACCTGAGGGGCAAATCGGCGCCGCTGATGCGTGCCCTCGTCTCTTTCACCTATCGGAGAGCCGACCTCGTCGTCGCCGTCTCCGAGCTGGTGAAGGCGGACCTCATCGAGCGCTTCGGCGTGCCGTCGAGCAAGATCGTGACGATCTACAACGCCGTCGACCTATCCGAGGTCGCCACGCAGAAGGACCAGGCGTTGGACGAACCGTTGCGGCACGTGCTCGCTCGCCCCAGCATCGTCACGGTCGGTCGGTTGATCGAGCAGAAGGGCCAGTGGCACCTGCTCCGGGCCTTCGCGGCCTTGAAGAAGGTGATCCCCGACGCGACGCTCGTCGTCATAGGCAAGGGCGAGCTCGGCGGTTACCTCGCGAGGCTCGGGCGTGAGCTCGGGCTCCGCGTCTGGGCGGCTTGGGAGGGCTCGCCGCCCGAGTCGATGGCACAGAGCGACGTCGTGTTTCGTGGCTTCGTCGCGAACCCCTTCGCCGTGATCGCGAAGTCCCGCGTGTTCGCGTTTCCGTCGCTCTGGGAGGGCTTCGGCAATGCGATCCTGGAGGCGCTCGCGTGCGGCGCGCCCGCCGTCGTCGCGGATTGCCGGGCGGGGCCGCGTGAGATCCTCGCGCCGGGGACCGGGGAGCGCTCCACGAGCGAACCCGAGGACGCGGACGCGGGCATCCTGATGCCGGTGTTCGACGGCGAGAAGCGCGACGCCATGGTGCCGTACACCCTGACGGAGCTCTCGTGGGCCGAGACGCTCGCGCGCGTCTTGCGCGACGAGGAGCTCAGGCGCCGCTACGCGGACCGCGGCCGCAAGCGCGCGGAGGCATTCTCCGTCGACGCCATCGCCGACGAGTGGCGACGTGTGCTCTTCGCGCCGGGCGCTACCGCTTCCGCGCGAGTGTGAGCCCGTCGCCGATCGGCAGGAGCGTCACTGTGACCCGCGAGTCGCGGCCGACGTGCTCGTTCAGCCTGCGGATGGCGCGGGTCGACGCGCTGTGGTCGGCAGGGTCGGCGACGCGGCCGCTCCAGAGCACGTTGTCGAACGCGAGGACCCCTCCGGTGCGGACGAGGCCAAGGCAGCGCTCGTAGTAGTCGACGTAGCTCTCCTTGTCCGCGTCGACGAAGGCGAAGTCGAAGGTGCCGTTCTTCCCTTCGCGTGACAGCGCGTCGAGCGTCTCCACGCCGGGACCGAGCCTCAGCTCGATTCGATCGTCGACCCTGCCCTCTCGCCAGTATCTCCGCGCGATGCGAGTCCATTCGTCGCTGACGTCGCAGGCGACGAGCTTTCCGCCTTCCGGGAGCGCGGAAGCCACGGCGAGCGAGCTGTATCCGGTGAAAACGCCTACCTCGAGAGCGGCGCGCACGCCGAGCGTCTCGACGAGGAAGGCCATGAACTGCGCCTGCTCCGGCGAGACCTGCATCCCGGCCTCGGGCATCTTCGCGGTCTCCTCGCGAAGCCGCCGCATGACGTCCGACTCGCGCAAGGAGACGCGGAGCAGGTAGTCGTACAGGCGATCGTCCATCGGGATGGTGCGCGTCGACATGGGCCGGTGTTCCTCTCAGGCCGCGCTCGCGGGGGCGCAGAAGCTTCGGACCAGATCGTAGAGAACCCGCAGGCCCCAGGCAAAGCCGGCCACCGGGATGCGTTCGTCGTCGCCGTGATAGAGCCGCGTGTAGCTCATCCCTGCCGGCATCTTCACCGGCGAGAAGCCGTAGCAGGTCGCGCCGAGCTCCCGGTACGCGCTCGAATCCGTGAAGCCGGGGATCATGAACGGCACCGGAATGGCGCCGGGGTGGTGGTGCTCGAGCGTGCGGCAGATGGCATCGAACAGCGGTGTCTTCGGGTCGAAGACGGAGCCTTCCCTGCCCTCGAGCACCTTCACGGTGACGTCGTCGCCGACCACGCGCCGCACCTCCGAGAGAAAGCTCTGGATGCTCTCGCCCGGGATGATGCGGCCGTCGACCTGGGCCCTCGCCGTGGAAGGGATGACGTTGATCTTCTTCCCGGCGGACAGCATCGTGGGGGACGCAGTGTTGCGGAGCATCGCCGCCATCGCGCCGCCCTGCTCCGGGTCTCGCCGGGAAAGCACGTCGAGCAATGGGCCCGACAGGCGCGGCTCGAGCAGGAGCAAGATGGCCTGCTTCTGCGGGAACGGTGCGCTGTCGGCCAGGCGACGGAGGAACGCCTCCACGACCTCCGTGTTGTGCTGGGGAAGACGGACGCGGCCGAGCGCCTCCACGGCGCGCGCGACGCGCACGACGGCGTTGTCCGCGCGCGGCATCGAGCCGTGACCGGCGGTGCCCTCCGCCGACAGCTCGAACCAGCAGATCCCCTTCTCGGCGACCTGCACCGGATAGAACACGGCATCACCGAAATAGAGCGTGTACCCGCCGATCTCGTTCAGGACATACTCCGCGCGAACGAGCTCCGGGTGCCGTTCGACCAGGAAGCGGGCCCCGTGGCGCGACCCCGTCTCTTCGTCGGCCACCGCAGCGAAGATGACGTCACGCTCGAGCGTGACCCCCGAGCGCTTCAGCAGCACCAGGATCTGCAGGCTCATCGCGACCATGTTCTTCATGTCGACGGCGCCGCGCCCCCAGATGCATCCGTCGTGCTCGACGGCCGAGAAAGGCGGATGGCGCCACCTTTCCGGATCGGCAGGCACGACGTCGAGGTGACCGTTCAGCAGCAACGGCGGCTTCGCTCCCGTTCCGCGCACGCGCGCGACCAGCGACGCGCGACCGGGCAGGCTCTCCAGGATCTCGAAGGGGATGTCCTCGCGCTCGAGGACGCGCGCAAGATAGTCAGCCGCGGCGCGCTCGTTGCCCGGAGGGTTGGTCGTGTCGATACGGATGAGTTGCTTGAGGTGCTCGACCGCCTCGGCGACGGGCGCCGTGAGGTCCAGATCGTCGGCGCTCATGCGAGCTTCGCCGCGACGTCCTTGCGCCGCTGCTCGGCCGCGTCGGGCAGATTCCACTGGCCGAGAGTCTCCACGACGGCGCGCGCGCGACGGCGCTCTCCGTCGTCCAGGCGCGCCTCCGCGACGAGCTCGCTCGCGATGTCGAGGACCTCAGAAGCGATGGTGGCCCTCCGCTCGAGCGGAGTCGCCGCGACCATGGCCTCCACGAGCTCGATGGAGCGGCCCAGGTTCACCGTCGTATCGCCGTCCAGCGACTGAGCGGACGACCGCCCCGGCTCGGTCGCCATTCGCAGCTGCTGTGGATCGAGCGCAGAGGCCTTCGCGACCTCGAGGACGTCGGTGCCGATCTTGATCACGTCTCCCTCGTCGACGGCACAGGTACCGTTCACGCGGTTGCCGTTGACGTACGTCCCGTTCTTGCTCCCGAGGTCCTGGACCTCGAGACGCCCGCCCGCGGCCCGGACGACGGCATGCTCCCGCGACGCGAGCGGATTGTTCACCACGATGGATGCGTAACTGGAGCGACCGAGGATCACGTCGCCTGAGCGGATGGGGAACAAGGTCCCCCGAAACTGAAGCCTGTACTCGGTCACCAACGAAGAGTCGATCATACCTTGGTCGGGATGTGTCGCCATCAATTCCGCTCGCAAATCTGCGGACGTCGGGACTACGCCCGGCATGTGTCCCGCCCGCTGTAGCGTCGTCGGATTCACACGCCCCTTGACTGGCGCTGCCGACTGCACCGCGGGGCGACTACCCGGCGGGCGTCCGGCGCGCTCTGGCCTCCGGCCGGTGCTATCGCCCGCCGAGCCGTGCTACGACCTCCGCCGACATGGTGTCGAGCCTCGCGACCGAATCCGTCGAAATCCGAACTGCTCCTCCTGGCCGCCATCCGGGGTGAGACCCTCCATGCCCGATCCGGGACCGACCAGCGTCTCGAGCGCGGCCCGCGCTCTCGTGGAACGGATCCTCGCATTCGCGGGGCAGCAGTCGGACCAGGTCGAAGGGCTGCGCGGACGGCTGGAGAACCTGCTCGCGACGGAGCCGGACGGCGCGGTCCGCCGCCTAGTTCAGCGGCTCATGACCACGGGCAGCGAGTTCGCCTACTACCCGCCCGATCTTCTGGCCCGCAAGATCCAGCACGCGGTCGCAGAGTACGCTCTGGTGGACGACTCGATGCTCTTCGGCACGGAGAACCTGGCGCAGGTCGGCGACGAAGCCGCGGTACTTCTGTCGAATCACCTCTCCTATTCGGATGCGAACCTGCTCGAGGTTCTGGCGCGGAAGGCGGGCTGTGCGCACATCGCGGATCGGTTGACGGTGGTGGTCGGCCCGAAGGTGTACTCGGAGCCGTTCCGGCGCTTTTCGAGTCTGTGCTTCGGCACCATCAAGACGCCGCAATCGAGCGCGCGCTCCTCCGAGGAAGCGGTGATGACGACGCGCCAGGTCGCGCGTCTCGCGCGTGAATCGATTGCCATCGCGGTGGAGCGCGAGAGGCTGGGCGATGCGCTCCTGATTTTCGTGGAAGGAACACGCAGCCGCAATTCGAGGATGCAGCGCGCCCTCCAGGGCGTTGCCCGGTACTTCGAGGACCCGGAGCGGCTCCTCTTGCCGATCGGCATCTGCGGTTCGGAGCGGTTCGTCCCCGTCGGCGTCGAGCACATCAATCCGACCTGCGTGACGATCCACGTCGGCCGCGCGGCAAAGGCCGGGGTGCTCGCGAGCCACTGCGGGTCGAACCGGCAGCTGCGGATAGACGCCATCGGCATCGCGATCGCCCGCCTCTTGCCGGCAGAATACAGGGGCGTCTACGCCGACGATTCCCCCGAGCACGCCAGCGCCCGCGCCATCGCCGACAAAGTCTTCG
>CAYUAW010000037.1:30941-36464 GCA_964442485.1 uncultured Polyangiaceae bacterium | reverse complement strand
CGGCGTGCGTGACGGTCGGCGACTACGTCTTCAAGAGCGCCGTCGCCACATCGGTCCCGAAGGCCGAGCTCGGCCCCTGGCTCGGCACGGTGTACCTCGCTCTGAACGTCTCCTCGCTGGTCGCGCAGCTGGTGCTCACTGGCTGGATCACGCGGCGCTTCTCGGTCACGACGGCGTTCTCCGTACTGCCCGTGCTGCTGTTCTCCGGCGGGGTCGGCATGGCCCTGGCCGGTAGTCTGATCGCCGCTCTGTTCATCAAGGGCGCCGACGGGAGCCTCCGCTATTCCCTGCACAAGACGAGCTCGGAGATGCTCTTCCTCGCATTCCCGGACTCGGCTCGTCAGCGACTGAAGGGCTTCATCGACGTGGTGGGTCAGCGCGGCGGCCAGGCTCTCGCGTCGGGGGCGATCCTCCTCGTCGTCGCCACTGGCCACAAGCGTGGGCTGCCGGTCATGATGATTGCTCTCGCGGCGGCGTGGCTCGTCCTCGCCGTATCTTTGAGGCGTCCGTATCTCGACCTGTTCCGGAGCCGCCTTCGCTCGAACCATCTGGAGCACGTGGCCTTTCCGAAGCTCGATCTCGCGTCGCTGGAGACGCTGATCGCCGCGCTGGACAGCCACTCGGACGCCGAGGTGCTGGCGGCGCTCGACGTGCTCGAGCGCGAGGGCAAGGCCAGGCTCATCCCGGGGCTCATCCTGTATCACCCGGCGGAGGCCGTGGTCGAGCGAGCGCTCGCGATCTTCACGCGCGCGCGCCGGACCGACGTCATACAGGTGATCGACCGGCTCATCGAGCACCCTTCGCCGCGGATACGCGCCGCGGTCATCGCGGCGCGTTCAGTGCTGGACAACGACTCGCAGCCCCTGCTGCTCCGGATGAGCTTCGAGGATTCGCCGGAGGTGCGCGCCACCATCACCGTCAACCTGATCGCGTCGGGCGAGATCTACGGCGAGGACGCGCAGGACAGGCTCGACCGCCTCATCAAGAGCGGCACCGTCCAGACGCGCGTCGCGCTCGCTGAAGCCATCGGGCGGAGGGGCGCGTCCGGCTTCAGCGACGTGCTCGTCGCGCTCGGCTCTGCGAAGGAGGCCCCCGTGCGGCGCGCCGCGGCGGAGGCGATGGCGACCGTGCACGACACCCGGTTCGTTCCGGCGCTCATCGCGATGCTGCCGGACGAGGACACGCGGCCCGTGGCGCGAGCGCTGCTCGCCACCTACGGAGACGAGGCGCTCTCGGAGCTCCTGGCAACGCTGGAAGACGTCGACCGCGCGCCGCGCCTCAGGTGGCGCGTCGCGCAGCTGCTCCCGCTCTTCGACCCGACGAAGGCGGCGGCGGCCCTGCTCTCCCTGATGCGTCGCGAACGCGACGGCGCGATCCGCTTCCAGATCGTGAGGAGCCTGGAAGCGCTGATCCGCCGACACCCGGATTTCGTGCTCGACGCCGCTCCTCTGGAGGAGACGATCGAGCACACGCTGCGCCGGGCTTACCGGTACCTGAGCCGGCACGAGAAGCTCGTCCGCGGCGCCAGACAGGATCCGCGGCGCAACACCATCGGTCACGCGCTCCTTGCCAAGGTGCTGCTCGACAAGACTCACAACGCCGAGGAGCGCCTGTTCCGTGTCCTCGGCCTCGCGCATCCTCTCGAGGATTTCGTTCAGATCTACCGGGACATCGTGGGAGGCCGGCGCGACGCACGCGCCATCGCGCTCGAGGTCGTCGGCAACGTGCTGGTCGATCCGGTGCGCACCGCGGTCATCGGGCTCGTCGACGACATCCCCGACGAGCTGCGTCTTTCGGCGGCCGGTCCGTATCGCGAGCCCGTCCCGGAAGACTACGAGGAGCTGCTCGCCGAGCTCCTCTCTTCAAGGAGCGAGCCGCTGCGCGCGGTCGCGATCTATCACGTCGGAGAGCTCGGCATCGCCGAGCTGCGCGGGCGCATCGACGGCCTCGGCGCGCTCGAGACCGGGCGGGGCATCGGCGCGGCCTCCGACGTCGAGCGGGCGCTCCAGCTACTCGACGTTGCAGCGCAGGGGGCGACATGAGCGACGACCTGCGCGTCCTGCCCGCCGTCGCGTCCGGCATCCGTGACCGGCTCCTCGCCGTGAAGACGCTCGGCATCCTTCACGGCCTGGACGACGACGCCGCGATGCTGCTCGCCGAATACTCCAAGCTGACGTCCTTCGAGCCCGAGCAGGAGGTGACGAGCGCCGACGGGGACGCACCGAACGTCCACATCGTGCTGGAGGGACGGCTCCGTGTGCCGAACCCCGACGGTGAATCGACGATGATCGACAACGGGCGTGGCGTCGGCGTCATCGGCGTCCTCGCAAACACCGGCAAGGGGCTCCAGTCGATCGCGGAGGTCCCGACGCGCACCCTCGAGATCTCCCGCGAGGCGTTTCTGGCGGCGCTCGACGAGAGCTTCTCCATCGCCCGCAACGTCCTCAAGGTCTTTGCCGGGATGCTCCTCGACGCCCGAGGCACGCTTCCCAGCGACGTCGAGGCGGTGCCGAGCTCGCCGGTGGTGGAAGATCGCACCGAACCCAGGACTCTGGTCGAGCGCGTCATCGAGGTATCGCGGACGGGCATCTTCGTCGACGCGAACATCGACCCCATCTTCGACATCGCGCGCGTGATGCGGCAGCTGCGCGTCCCCGCCGGGCACGTCTTCTTCAGCGCCGGCGATCAGCCGAGGTCCACCCTCCGCGTGCTCGGCGGCACGGTGCGCTGCACGGCGTCCGACGGGAGCAGCGTCGACATCTCCGCGGGCCACATGCTCGGCGGCCTCGAATCACTCGCGGGGCGGCAGCACGGGTTCGAGGCGCGGGCGATGACGGAGGTCGTCGCTTACGAGATCAATTTCGAGGACTTCCTGGTCGTGCTGGAGGCGCATCCGGAGCTGACGATGAAGATGCTGCAGACGCTCGCGAGGGATCTGCTCGAGGCCAGGTGACCCGCGACCCTGCGACGGTCACCCGCTCGCCCACAGCCGCTCGAGCAGCGCGACGAGATCCGCGAGATCGCGAACGACCTGGTCGGCGCCGGTCGCCTCCAGCTGCTCGAAGGTGTGAACGCCGGTCGCGACAGCGACGGAGCGACACCCATTCTTCCGTGCGCAGTCCACGTCCCGCGGCGTGTCGCCGATGACGACGACCCTTCGCGGGTCGGGCTCGACGCCGCGCGCCCCCCACTGCTCGACGGCGAGGCGAACGAGCTCCGGGCGCGTCGGACCGTCGTCGCCGAAGGCCCCGACGACGAACACGGAGGGATCGAGCCCGGCAGCGCGAAGCTTCAGCGGTGCCGCCCGCGCGTAGTTGCCGGTCACGAGCCCGAGCGTCGTGTGCGTCTGTCCCGCGAGCCCTCGCAGCGCGACCTCCACCCCCGGGATGACCCTTGGCGTCCGCTCACCGTTGTCGAGCGACCGGGTGAGCTCGACGAGGTACTCGTCGTGAAAGGCCGCGTGGAATTCGTCCGCATCCGTCCGCCCCATGCGCCCCGCCGCCTGCCGATAGATCCAGGGATCGAGCGCGCCGCCGAAATCGATCCCCTCGAGGGTGAAGGACGCCCCGAGCACTTTTCGCCCCGCTCGCTCCATCGCGCGGCTGCCCAGCCCCTGTGAGTGAAGGAGGGTGCCGTCGATGTCGAACAGGACGAGATACATGGGTTTGAGATTCTCCACCGCGCCTACCCGAGTCGCCGCGCGACTTTCTCGAGCCGAGACAAACCCGCGCCGGCTCCGCCGGTAGTGTCACTCGGCTTTCAGTGGCGGATCGTGATCTGTTCTTCCATGACTTTCCAGGTCGTGGCGGTCCGCGGGTCCCCAACCCCGCGGGTACCCCAACCCCGCGGGCTCGTAACCAGAAAAATCTTATCAAATCCGGGACACAAACCGAGAGCTTGTTTCGCCGGCGGTGACAGGCGCCTCGGCTTGGGACCAGGTCACGCAGCCCGATGCGCGTCCGACTCCGCCCGCTCTGTGGGCGCCGAGTTGTAAATCAACGCCTCGAGCCGCTTCTTCGTCGCCAGGAAGTGCCCCGACAGGAACTGCTCCTGCCGACGCGGGCGGGCGACGGGGACCTCGATCACCTCGAGGATGCGTCCGGGATTCGCGCCGAGGACGATGATGCGGTCGGCGAGATAGATGGCCTCGTCGAGATCGTGCGTGATGAACACGATGGTGACGTCGACGCTCTCCCAGATGCGGAGCAGGTGCGCCTGCATGCTGCACCGAGTCTGCGCGTCGAGAGCGCCGAACGGCTCGTCCATCAGGAGGATGCGCGGCTGGTTGGCGAGCGCGCGCGCGATCGCCACGCGCTGCTTCATGCCGCCGGAGAGCTCCGAGGGGTAGGCGTCCGCGAACTGTGACAGGCCGACCATGTCGAGCCAGCGGCGCGCCGCGGCCTCGGCCCGGAGCGGCTGGACGCCCTTCATCTTCAGGCCGAACATCACGTTCTTCTTCACGGTGAGCCAGGGGAAGAGCGTGTAGCCCTGGAACACCATGCCGCGATCGGCGCCGGGGCCGCGCACCGGCTCGCCGTCGACGAGGACGGCGCCGGACGTCGGCTCCTCCAGCCCGGCGAGGATCCGGATCAACGTCGACTTGCCGCAACCCGATGGACCGATGACGCATACGAGCTCGCGCTGGCGCACACAGCAATCGATGTTCGACAGCGCCAGTGTCCGCCGTGCGCCGCTGTCGAATTCGCGCGAGAGACCCTCTATCGACAGCGCCACCCGTCGCGAACGGATCGCGGCGAGCTGCTGCTCCACCTCGTCCGTGTGGTGGAGGTAGCTCGGCAGTTCCAGCAGATCGTCGTTCGCCATGGTCGTGCTTTCAGAGGGGGTCGGTGATCGAGACGGCAGCGGTCGCGACGGCCTCCGCGGTGGGGCGCCGGCCCCGCGCCCGCTGCCAGATCTTCACGAGCCCGCGGTTGCCGCTCTCCCACGGGAAGAGATACCGCCCGACCGCCTTCAGCACGAGGTCGGTGCCGAGGCCGATCATGCCGATCATGACGATGCCGGCGTAGACGTTCTCGAAGTGACGGTACCGCTGCTGCTGGTAGAGGAACGCGCTGATGCCGGACATCTCACCGATGAGCTCGGCGACGACGAGGTACGTCCAGGCCCAACCGATCAGGATGCGCATGTCGCGGTAGAGCTGCGGCAGCGCTCCGGGCACGACGACGTGCCAGATGAGCTGCCGATTGCTCGCTCCGAGGGTCTGCGCTGCCTCGATGAGCGATCCCTCGACGGCACGCGTGGTGTTCGCGACGACCAGCACCATCTGGAAGAAGGTGCCGATGAAGATGATGGTGATCTTGGGCTCGTCCCCCAGACCGAGCACGGACACGGCGAGCGCGCCGAAGACCGGCGCGGGCATGTAGCGGACGAAATCGACGAACGGCTCGATGAGCCGCGCGATCGGCGGGAAGGTGCCACACAGCACGCCGATGGGAACTCCGAACAGCGCCGAGTAGAAGAACCCCCAGAAGATGACCTTGCAGCTCTGGAGCAAGCTCTCGT
>CAYUAW010000037.1:22964-30841 GCA_964442485.1 uncultured Polyangiaceae bacterium | reverse complement strand
GCCGAGTAGAAGAACCCCCAGAAGATGACCTTGCAGCTCTGGAGCAAGCTCTCGTGCAACCAGAAATCCCCGGTGCGCTGCGGGGCGGTCGCGAACGCCGTGACGAAGGCGCGACCGATCTCGTCGGGCGCCGGCAGAAAGACGGGGTTCGCGGGCGTCCCTTGCGCGAGGCGCGCGTGAGCCGCGGAGAGCTCGCGGTTGCGAGCCTCGAACTCCGCGCGGTCCACGCGCTGATCGACCTCCAGATACGAGTACTTTCCGGGGACCTTGGAGTCGCCCGCGTCCGTGACGAGCATCAGCGGGTGCCAGACGAACGGCACGTAGCTGATGATCGTCCACAGCGCGAGCGGGAGCAGGAACGCAGAGACCCAGAGCCAGGGACGCGCCTTCGGGCCGGTGTCCTTGCGCACCGCGAGCAGCGGGCGCCGTCTCGGACGCTGTCGGACCACGACCGCTGACACGTTGGTCTCTTCGGTCATCAGCTCTTGCTCTTGCCGATCTCCTCCACGATAGACGGGTCGAGATACTCCTCGAACTTCATCGACGTCTTGTAGACCTTGTTCTTCACGTTGAAGTCATCGACGATCTTGCTCGACCCGTAGATCGAGTCCATCGTGTCACCCTTCTTGAAGTGCAGGAGATCGCCTGCGAGATCCTGGAACGCGGTGCCGCTCATGAGCTTCTTGTACGCGTCCGGCGTGAGGCCCACGCGCGCGCTCATGATCTTCGCCGAGTCGTCGATGTTCTTCTCGTCCTTGAGATAGGCGGCGACGCGGAACCACACCTTGACGACCTTCGCCCAGTCGGCCTTGTGTTCCGTCAGGCTCTTGGGGTTCACCGCAAGGACGTCGTAGATGAGACCGGGAGCGTTCGAGCTCGTGTAAATCGCGGTCGAGCCGGGCACTTCCTTCAGCGCAGCGCCGCTGTTCGGCTGCCAGGCGGCCACCGCATCCACTGCGCCGGACTTCAGCGTCTGGGCGGCCTGATCGGTCTTCATGGGGACGATCTTCACGTCCTTCTCGCTCATCTTCGCGCCTTCCAGCGCCTTCAAGAGCAACAGGTGGTCGACGAGGCCGACCTCCACGCCGATCTTCTTCCCCTTCAGCTGCTCGATGGTCGTGATGCCGGCCTTGGCGACAATCATGTCGTTGCCGTTGCTGAAATCGTTGATGACGATGGCGACACTCGGCGCCCCGGTGCTCCCGGTGACCAGAGCATCACCGTTCGTCATGGAGACGGCGTCGACCTTGCCGGCCGAGAAGGCGTCCATCGACGGCGAGTACTCGAACCACTTCAGCTCGACGTTGACCCCCTCCTCCTTGAACCATCCCTTCTGTTCCGCGATGTCCCAGGCGACCCAGCCCGGCCAGTCGCTGTAGGCGATGGTCAGCGCGGGGCCCGTGGGCTTGGGCGCTTCGGCAACCGGCGCCGCCGCGGACGCCACCGCGGGCGCGGACGCGGCCGGTTTCGACTCTTCCGGGGGAGGAGCGGGCTTGCTGCAGGCGCCCAGGAGCAGGAAAGGACAGCCCAAAATGACCGACAGGAACAGACTTCGAGGCATTCTTTGCTCGCTTTCGTTCATCGCGGAGGAGCCTCGCCGGGCGTCCGTTTCCGACGCATGTCGGACTCATTTCGTACTCACTCATCGTTCTTCCCGCCTCGCCGGCCAGCGCGTGTTAACGAGCCGGAAAAGAATTGGAAACACCAAGCGGGTTCAGTTGCCCGTCGATGCTTGCGGCTAGCGACGCACTGCCGGTACGCCGCTGGGACGCACGGCTTGACCTGGGCTTCGCACTATCCGGGGGCCGGACTGCGCTCGTCCGGCGCTCGCACGCGGGTCCGCTCCAGGTGCAGCGCCCCTTCTATCCTGAAGGCCGCGGCCCGTGTCACGTCTACGTGCTGCACCCGCCGGGGGGGCTCGTAGGCGGTGATCGGCTGTCGATCGACGTCACGGCGGACCCCGGCGCCGAGGCCTTGCTCACGACGCCCGCTGCGACGAAGTTCTACCGCACGGCCGGCGCGAAGGCCGAGCAGCGCGTCGCGCTCCACGTCGCGCAGGGCGCGACCCTGGAGTGGCTCCCTCAGGAGACCATCGTGTTCGGCGCCGCAAACGGCGAAAGTTCGGTGAACGTCGACGTCGCGAGCGGCGGCAGGTTCCTCGGCTGGGAGATCTGCTGCTTCGGGCGGCCCGCGTCCGGTGATCATTTCGCGAGTGGGCGCTTCGTGCAGCGGCTCGAGCTCCGCGTCGACGGCCGGCCGGTCGCCGTCGAGCGCGCGGAGTTCGACGGGGCGCGCGACGTGATGCGACAGCGCGTCGCGCTCGCGGGGTGCGCGGTGACCGGCAGCTTCGTCGCCGTGACGGACCGCACGGAGCTCGCCGAGCGGATCCGCGCGGTGCTGCCGGTGCCCGTCGGCACGGAGCTCTTTTCGGTGACGAGCCGACGACATGTCCTGGTCTGTCGCTATCTCGGCGATTCCGTCGAGCGAGCGCGCAAAGGTTTCGTGCTGGCGTGGTCGGTCGCCCGGGAGTCGTTGTTCGGTCGAGCGTCGCAGCCGCCTCGCATCTGGGCTACCTGAGCCCTCGCCCCGCGAGTTCGGAGAAACAACCCGATGAACCTGTCCCCCCGCGAGAAAGACAAGCTGCTCATCTTCACGGCCGCGCTGGTGGCGGAGCGGCGAAAGGCCCGAGGGCTCAAGCTGAACCACCCGGAGGCCGTCGCCTTCATCACGGCGGCCATCCTGGAAGGTGCTCGCGACGGCCGCACCGTCGCGGAGCTC
The DNA here is from genome assembly GCA_964442485.1 of uncultured Polyangiaceae bacterium. Taxonomy (GTDB): domain Bacteria; phylum Myxococcota_A; class Polyangia; order Polyangiales; family Polyangiaceae; genus DASZVB01. Next base: position 28,063 of record CAYUAW010000037.1, on the reverse strand, counting down.
ATGAGCTTCGGAACACGTCTGCTCACGCGCGACGACGTCATGGAGGGGGTCGCCGACATCATCCAGGAGGTCCAGGTCGAAGCGACGTTCCCGGACGGCACCAAGCTGGTCACCGTGCACAACCCCATCCCCTGAGGCAAAGATGATCCCCGGCGAAGTCGAGACGATGGACGGCGACATAGAGCTCTGCGCGGGTCGCCCGACGATCAAGGTGACGGTGGCCAACACCGGAGATCGCCCGATCCAGGTGGGGTCGCACTATCACTTCTACGAGACGAACGACGCGCTGTCGTTCGATCGCGACAGCGCGTACGGCCGTCGCCTCGCGATCGCGGCGGGCACCGCGGTGCGGTTCGAGCCCGGGCAGCACCGCGAGGTCGAGCTCGTCGCGTACGAGGGCAAGCGCCAGGTGTTCGGGTTCCAGGGAAAAGTGCAGGGGCCGCTCGGCAAGCCGTGACATGACGAAGATCAGCCGCGCAGCCTACGCCTCCATGTACGGCCCCACCGTGGGGGACCGTGTACGCCTCGCCGATACGGAGCTCTTCATCGCCGTGGAGTCGGACAGGACGATCTACGGCGAGGAAGTGAAGTTCGGCGGCGGCAAGGTCATCCGCGACGGGATGGGACAGGGCCAGCGAACCAGCGTCGGCACCGTCGACCTGGTGATCACCAACGTGCTCATCCTCGATCACTGGGGGATCGTGAAGGCGGACATCGGCGTCAAGGACGGCCGCATCGCCTGCATCGGCAAGGCGGGCAACCCGGACGTGCAGCCCGGCGTCGACGTCGTCATCGGCCCCGGCACGGAGGTGATCGCCGGCGAGGGGCTCATCGCCACCGCGGGCGCCATCGACTCTCACATCCATTTCATCTGCCCGCAGCAGGTCGAGCACGCGCTCATGAGCGGCGTGACGACGATGATCGGCGGCGGCACCGGCCCCGCCGCCGGCACCAGCGCGACCACGTGCACTCCGGGCCCCTGGTACATCCATCGCATGCTCGAGGCCGCCGAGGGCCTGCCGATGAACCTGGGGTTCCTCGGCAAGGGCAACGCGAGCCTGCCGGACTCGCTCGAGGAGCAGGCCGTCGCGGGCGTGATGGGGTTCAAGCTGCACGAGGACTGGGGAACGACGCCTGCGGCCATCGACGCCTGTCTCTCCGTGGCGGACCGCTTCGACGTGCAGGTGGCGATTCACACCGACACGCTGAACGAGTCGGGGTTCGTCGAAGATACGTTCAAGGCGATCGGCGGCCGCGCCATCCACGCCTACCACACGGAAGGCGCCGGCGGCGGGCACGCGCCGGACATCATCCGCGCGTGCGGCGAACCGAACATCCTGCCGGCGTCGACGAACCCGACGCGTCCCTACACGGTGAACACCATCGACGAGCACCTGGACATGCTCATGGTGTGCCACCATCTCGATCCGTCCATCCCGGAGGACGTCGCGTTCGCCGAGTCGCGCATCCGCAAGGAGACGATCGCGGCCGAGGACATCCTCCACGACATCGGAGCGTTCAGCATGATCGCCTCCGATTCGCAGGCCATGGGCCGCGTGGGAGAGGTCGTCACGCGCACCTGGCAGACCGCTCACAAGATGAAGGTGCAGCGCGGCCCGCTTCCGGGCGACGACGCGCGGGCCGACAACGCCCGTGCGAAGCGCTACGTCGCGAAGTACACCATCAACCCCGCCGTCACCCACGGCATCGCACACGAGGTCGGCTCGCTGGAGGCCGGCAAGGTCGCCGATATCGTGCTCTGGAACCCTGCGTTCTTCGCCGTGAAGCCCGCGATGGTGATCAAGGGCGGGATGATCGCGGCGGCGCCCATGGGCGACCCGAACGCGTCCATTCCCACGCCGGAGCCGGTGCACTACCGCGCCATGTTCGGCGCCTACGGGAAGGCGTCGACCTCGACCAGCATCACGTTCGTGTCGGGCGCGGCGGTGGAGGCGGGAATCGGGCAGAAGCTCGGGCTGTCGCGCCGCCTGTCCGCCGTCGGCAAGACACGCGGGATAGGCAAGAAGGACATGATTCACAACGCGCTGCTTCCCTCGATAGAGGTCGATTCGCAGACGTACGAGGTCCGGGCGGATGGGGTGCTCTTGACATGCGAGCCGGCGAAGGTATTGCCGCTCGCGCAGCGGTATTTCCTCTTCTAGCCAAGGTAAAAAAGAAAATGCTGGTCGCTCGTGAACGCGCCGAACGAGTCGAAACCCCGGTCGATGACACGCTCTCCCTGTCGTACGATCGCAGGCTGCACAGCCGTCAACGTGCCTGCCTGGACGGCGGCGAACACATCGCGGTGATGCTGCCGCGGGGAAGCGTGCTCCGCGACGGCGACGTGCTCCGCTGCGAGGGCGGGAGGCTCGTGCGAGTGCGCGCTGCGCCGGAGTGCGTCTCGCGCTTCAACTCGAAGAGCCCGAGAGAGCTGGCGCGCGCGGCGTACCACCTCGGCAATCGCCACGTACCGACCGAGCTCGGCGCGGGGTTCGTCGCGTACCTGCACGATCACGTCCTCGACGACATGATCCAGCGGCTCGGGTTCGCGGTCAGCGTCGTCAACGCACCCTTCGAGCCGGAGCCCGGCGCCTATGGCCACGCCGCGGAGAACGTCCACGACGTCTCCACGCACGCCGCGCACTCCCACACGCACCCCGCGCACGACAGCGTGCCGCCGCCGTCGCACTCGCCCGGCGAGCACGACAGCGCCTACCCGCCCGCGTGACGTTCCTCGGCGACGTGTCGCTGCTCCGGCTGCTGCAGCTCACGAGCCCAGCGCTGCCCCTCGGCGCATTCGCCTATTCGCAGGGCCTCGAATATGCCGCGCACGCGGGCTGGGTGAAAGACGAGGAGACGGCCGTGGACTGGCTCCGCGGCCTCCTCTCGGGGCCGCTCTGTCACCTCGATCTGCCGTTCTTGCTGAGGATGCACGCCGCGTGGACGGACGACGACGAGGCGCGCGTGCGCGAGCTCAGCGTACTCCTCCTCGCCTTCCGCGAGTCAGCAGAGCTCGAGCAGGAAGACTTGCACCTCGGGCATTCGCTCGCGCGCGTGCTGGTCGGCCATGGTTTCGAGCCCGCTCAGCGCTTCACCCGCTCCGACGACGCGACGTACGCGGCGTTGCACGCGCTCGCGGCGTCGCACTGGGGGATCCCTTCGCGCAGCGCGCTCTTCGGCTATGCCTTCTCGTGGAGCGAGTCGCAAACCGGCGCACTCAGCCGGCTCCTGCCGCTCGGGCAGCTCGCCATCCAGCGGATCCTGTCACGTCTGATCGACGTGATCCCATCCGCCGTCGACGCCGCCGAGGCCGTTGCCGACGACGAGCTCGGCGCCCTCGCGCCGTCCTACTCCATGGCGAGCGCTCTGCACGAATCCCAGTACTGTCGTCTCTTTCGTTCCTGAGGTGAGACCATGAGAAATCGAAACGAGCCCCTGCGCGTCGGAGTCGGTGGCCCCGTGGGCTCCGGCAAGACGGCCCTGGTCGGCTGGCTCTGCAAGAAGCTGCGTGACGACTACGACATGGCCGTCGTCACCAACGACATCTACACGCGCGAAGACGCGGAGTTCTTGATCCGGCACGAGGCGCTGACGCCGGATCGCGTGGTCGGTGTGGAGACGGGCGGCTGCCCGCACACTGCAATCCGGGAGGACGCCTCCATCAACCTGGAAGCGGTCGAGGGGCTCGTCACTCGGCACGGCCCCCTCGATCTCGTCATCATCGAGAGCGGCGGCGACAACCTCGCCGCGACCTTCAGCCCCGAGCTGTCCGACCTGACGCTCTACGTGATCGACGTCGCGGCAGGCGACAAGATCCCTCGCAAGGGCGGCCCGGGGATCACCCGGAGCGATCTCCTCATCATCAACAAAACCGATCTCGCGCCGCACGTCGGCGCGTCGCTGGAGGTCATGGATCGGGACGCCCGCAAGCAGCGCGGAGAACGGCCCTTCCTCTTCACCAACTTGAAGACGGGCGAAGGCGTCGACGCCGTGAGGGAGTTCGTGGTGAAGCAGGGGCTCCTCGAGGTGAAGTAGTCGCGAGCCCGAAAGAGTGGTGTCTGATGCGAAAAGGCTGGCTCGAGGCTTCGCTCGCTGTGCCGTCGAATCTGGCAGATGTGGATAATCCTGCGCTGATTGGTGAACGTTACCAAGCTGCGGGTGGCGACGACGGCTAGGGCTGCACTTACTGTGACACGGGGCGTCACTCGAAGGGATTGCTCGAATCCGACGCGAGACTGCGAAAGTCCATTGCGGCGGTCACGGTGGTCGAATAGCTCGACCTCGATAGCTAGCCGGCCGGCCCCAGCTACAATCCGGAGACCGATGTTCAAACTTTCGACGACTGTTGGACTTACTTCGATGTTCCTGTTCGCGTGCTCGCCTTCGGGTAGCGACGCATCAGGTGCGGGTGGTGTCGGCGGAGCGGTGGTGCCTGGCGGTGGCGGAATGTCTGCCGCGGGTACTCCGGTTGGCGCCGGAGGTACCGGTGTGGCGGGGACCATGACAGGCACCGGCAACATGGTTGGCGTCGCCGGGACAATCACTGGCGGCGGCGGCACCATCACGGGCGCGGGCGGTGGCAGCTCGGGGATGGGTGGCACCATCACGGGCGCGGGGGGCGGCAGCGCAGGCGCAGGTGGCGGCGCAGCGGGCGCAGGGACTGTCGGCTGCATGGGACAGAACCTGCTGCCCTCACCGAGCGATCCGTCCTTGCCGGGGCCCTGGAAGGTCGGCGTGAAAACGGTGCACGTCGATCGCGACCAGACGAAGTACATGGGCAAGCAGCTCACGGTCGAGGTCACCTACCCGGCCGCAGCGGGCAGCGAAGCCGGCAAGATGCCCGCGACGTACGACACGCGCGACTGGCTTCCGAAGAACGCCACGCAGGGCGCGGGCTTCACGCCGATCGCAGACAGCGAGTCTCCCGCGGTCACGCCGCTCGGGCTCAGCATCTTCCGCGATCTTCCGATCGATACGACGCACGGCCCGTACCCCGTCATCATCTTCATGCACGGAACGGGGTCCTTCCGGATCGCCTCGGGCACCATCCAGGCAATCTGGGCAAGCCGCGGATTCGTCGTCGTCGCCGCCGATTACCC
>CAYUAW010000037.1:21627-22864 GCA_964442485.1 uncultured Polyangiaceae bacterium | reverse complement strand
CAGGTCATCATCCCGCTGTCCGCAGCGGCGCCCATCACGGGCGGCGGCATGCTGAAGTCGGTGCTCTACATGTCCGGCATGTCGGACACCGTGTTCAACTACAAGACGGGCAGCGGCCTCGGCGACCTCGTGTGCCCGGGCGCGACGGGCGCCGTCACGGACGGATACAACGCTTCGCCGACGGGGTTCACGAAGCGGCTGGTCGGAGTCACGAACGGCGGACACCTCACGCCGACCGATCTCTGCCAGAAGAACGCCGACGGCAACAACGCCATCCAGGTGCTCCACAATCACAAGTGGTGCGGCGTGGACTCGGTCGCGATCGTCGGCCTGCCGACGCTCTTCGACTGCGGCGCCAACATGTTCGACTGGAAGGTCGGCGTGAAGGACGTCGCGTACGCTACCACCGCAGCATTCGAAGAGACGCTGACGTGTCAGGATCGGAAGGCGGCGTTCATGAACATCAAGACGGCGCAGCCGTCGATCGGCGACTCGCTGCCGTGACGATGCTCTCCTATTCCTCCGCGGGTGCCGGTAGCTTCGTCCGGTGCCCGCGCAGGAAGGAGAACGCAGGCCGCCGCCGCTGATCGGCGTACACGGCGGCGTGCCCGGGCGTGAACATGAGCAGCATGAACGCCTCGTAGTCGCGCTGACCGATCCCGAAATCGATGCACAGCGCCGCCCACAGCGCAGCGATGTTCATCTCTATGCCTTTCGTTGCGCGCAGATCGCGGTCGAGCAGGAAAGCTCGCGACAGAGCAGGTCCGGCGCGGAGCCCCGCCTCGACCAGGATGGAGAGCGCGGCACCGATGCGTTCGTCGTGACCGTGCACGGGGCGACCGTATCCGTGGAGGATCTTCCCCTCGCCGAGCCCGGCGTCGAGCCACGCCGCGCGCGTGCGTGCGTCGTCGGGGATCGCCGCCTGGACCAGGTACGCTGCGCGCATCGCGCGAAAGCCGTAGGTCGCGCTGTTGCTGGCGGCGAGCGCCGCGCTCATCGCGAACGCCGGGTCCACGCGCGCCGAGCCCATGTACGCCGCGACGCGGTTGCACCAGATCCGCGCGTCGGCGTACCCCGTGGTGATCCAGAGCTGTTCGATGACGCGCGCGTGCTTCGGCGCGAAGACGCGCCCGGTGACGGAGAAGAGCAGGTACGAGACGAACGTCATGTCGACGCAGTCGTGGTGGACGTCCAGTCCGTGCGTGACGACCTGCGACCCGAGCGTCACGCGGCCCGC
>CAYUAW010000037.1:9985-21527 GCA_964442485.1 uncultured Polyangiaceae bacterium | reverse complement strand
AGTGCACAGAGCCCCGCGACGTTCAGCGGCCCGCTCACCTGGGTTATGGCGGCGTGATACGCGAGGAAGAACGCCGAGCGCGAGCGTGACGCTCGCTGCCAGGGGACGAGGAGCCGCCGCAGCGCGCCGACGATGGCCGTCGCTTCGGCCGCCGAGACGTAGCCGAACCCTGGCGTGAAGCCCTCGTCGGACGTCTCCGGGTGCGGGGCGCCCGCCAGCGCCTTCCGCCACACGTCGCGCTCGAGCGGCAGCTGGGCGAGCCGTTCCATGAGCGCGCGCAACGCGGGCCCGCCGGTGAGCGGGTTGTCGTAGAAGGCGGCCGCGGTGATCGCCGCTGCCGCGATGGACGCACCCGCGACGCAGGCGTTACGCGCCGCCTCGACGCCCTCGTCGTGGAGCTCCTCGCTCGAGAGCGCCCTCGCGAGGCGGCAGCGCCAGTCCTGGTTCACTTCGATACCCCGCTCGCGAGACCCATGACGCGATCGCCGATGGGCGGAACCGCGACACGATCGATGCGCACGTCGACGACGCACGGTCCTGCGCGATCGTCCGCGAGAAACCGCATGGGAACGTCGCGCAGCTCCCGCTGCGTGGTGACGCGGACGCCGGTCGCGCCGCAGGCCCGCGCAAGCTCGTCGAAGTTCACGCACGGGATCTCGTGGGCGATGGATTCGGCGCCCGCGAGCCGCTGACCGTGTCGCACCATGCCGAGACCGGAGTCGTTCAGGACGACGTAGGTCACCGGCAAGCGGCGCTCGACGGCCACCGTGAGCTCGAGGCTCGACATCAGCATGGCGCCGTCGCCCGCGATGCAGAGAGTTCGCCGCTGCCGACCGACGGCCGCGCCGATCGTCGCGGAGATGGCCCAGCACATGGTGGAGAGGCCCATCGCGACGCGGTACGTGTCGGGTGACGGCCGATCGAGATCCCGCGTCGACCAGGAGAAGCCGTTGCCCGCGTCCACGTGCACGACCACGTCGGGGGGCAGGGTGCGGCCGAGCCACTGCATCAGCTCCGAGGGATGAACCGGCCCGGTCGAGAGCTCCCGGAACCCGCTGGGCCGTGGCGGTGGCCGCTCCCAGTCGACAGCGGGTACACGAGCCGGCACTCCGTGCCAGAGCGCTTCCACGACGCTGCCGGTGTCCGCGACGACCGCGCGCGCGCCGGCGATGCGGTAGGCGTGCTCGGCGTGCCGGTCGACGGCGAACACCGGGACATCCGGCAGGACGCTCCACGCGCTCGTCGACAGCTCGTCGAAGGTGGCGCCGAACGCGATGACGAGATCTGCGGACATCACGGCATCGCGCGCCGACACGTGACCGCTGAACCCGATCACGCCGCTGTAGGCCGGGTGCACGTGCCCGATCCAGCGCTTGCCGCCCGGGCTCGTCACCACGCGCCCGCCGACCCGCATCGCGATGTCGAGCAGCGCGTGCGCGCGCTCGCCTGCGTCGTCGCCGACGTAGATGACGGGGCGACGAGCCTCGTTCACCGCCCGGACGAGCTCCGCGACGCCCCGCTCGTCGACGGCCTGCGCGGGTCGCGTCACGGCGAAGGGCCTCGTCGGCGTCTCCGGTGCGACGCCGGAGAGCACGTCGGAAGGCAGCGACAGGTGCACCGGCCCCATCTGTCCGCCTTCTGCGCGAGCGAGCGCGCGCGACAGCTTGTGCGGCCACTGCTCCGGGCACGTCACGGTCGTCGAATAGCGTGTGCACTCGTCGAGCATGCGCGGCAGGTCGTACCCGTCGGAGCTAGAGTCCTGCAGCGCGCCTCGCCCCTGCTTCTTCAGCGCCACCTGCGGCGTCAGCACGATCATTGGGATCCTGTCGGCGTGCGCCGCCATGACCGCGGTCAGCAGGTTGGAGGTGCCAGGCCCGGTGGTGGCGGTGCAGGCCGCCATCCGTCCCGTCGCGCGGAAGTAACCGTCGGCAGCGAACGCCGCCGCCGCTTCGCTGCGCATTGGAATGACTTCGACGAGGCCTGCTCGCTCCTTGCGTGCGAGCGCGCCGAAAAGCGGCTCGATTGCGCCGCCCGGTACGCCGAAGTACTTGGTGACACCGAACGCCGCGAGATCGTCCACGACGCGATCTGCCAGGTTTCCGGCGGAACCTGCGGCGGAAGCGCGCAGGGGTGCCTCGTTCGGTGTATCAACGGTCGCGATCGCCAGCATCTCCGTCACTTCCTCCTTGTGGCTTCCTGCACCACATGACGACACTGCTGGCTCCACACTTAATACCTTCGACCACACGCAAGGCCGATCAGTGCAGCGCGCGTGCGGACGCACCGCTGGCGTGTGCGTGACGTTCCGAACGCCGTTTCGCAAAACGCAGTCGCGACCGGCCGCGACGTCGCGCAGCGATCGTTCATGTCAACGACCTGTCGGTCGCTACACGGTCAGGTGTTTCGCGACCAGCTCGGAGTTCAGCTCATCGATGTTGCCATCGGCAACGGCACGCCCGCGGTCCATGATGGTGAAGCGAGTCGCGACCTTCTTCGCGAAAGGCAGCTTCTGCTCGACGAGCAGCAGCGTGAGGCCCGTTTCACGGTTCAGCTTCGTGAGGATGGATGCGATCTCCGCCACGATGTTCGGCTGGATGCCCTCCGTGGGCTCGTCCAGGATCAGCAGCTTCGGCCGGATCGCGAGCGCACGCCCGATCGCGAGCTGCTGCTGCTGTCCACCGGAGAGGTCACCCCCGCGGCGCCGGGCCATCTTCTTCAGCACGGGGAAGAGCTCGAATACCTGGTCCGGGATTTTACCGTCGCCCGCAGCGATCGCGGCAAGGGTCAAATTTTCCATCACGGTGAGCTGTGGAAAGACGTCGCGGCCCTGAGGGACGTAGCCGATCCCCTTGCGCGCGCGCGTCTCGGCGCGCTTGGGCGCGATGTCCTCACCCATGAAGGTGATCTTGCCGCTCCGGATGGGGAGGAGCCCCATGATCGACTTCAGCAGCGTCGTCTTTCCGACGCCGTTGCGCCCCATCAGGCACGTGCACGACCCGACCGGCACCTCGAGCTTCACGTCACGGAGGATGTGCCCCTCCCCGTAGTACTGATTGACGGATTCGAGATCTAGCATTCCGGATCTCCCAGGTAGACCTCGACGACGCGCGGGTCCGCCTTCACCTCGTCGAGCGTGCCCTCGGCGAGCACGGTGCCCTCGTGCAGTACGGTGACCTGCTTCGCGATGCTGCGCACGAAGTCCATGTCATGCTCCACGACGACGACCGTGCGCCTGCCGGCGAGGCTCGTGAGAAGCTCCGCGGTCTTGTCCATCTCCTGGTGGGTCATGCCCGCGACGGGCTCGTCCACCAGCAGCACCTTCGGGTTCTGGACGAGCAGCATTCCGATCTCGAGCCACTGCTTCTGACCGTGAGACAGGATGTTCGCGGGCTTGTCGCGCGCTTCCTTCAGGCCGACGGTGTCGAGCGCGTGATCGATGGTGTCGCGTTCGGAGCCGGAGAGGCGCGAGAAGATGGACTTGAAGACGCCGCGGTCACCGGCCAGGGCGAGCTCCAGGTTCTCGAACACCGTGTGGCCCAGGAAGACCGTCGGACGCTGGAACTTCCGACCGATGCCGAGGGTGGCGATCTCGTACTCCGTCAGCGTGATGAGGTCTCGCGGATAGCCGACCAGGTAGACGGAACCCTCGTCGGGGCGCGTCTTGCCGGTGATGACGTCCATCAAGGTCGTCTTGCCGGCGCCGTTCGGCCCGATGAGACAGCGGAGCTCGCCCTCGTCGAGGATGAGCGTGAGCTCGTTCAGCGCCTTGAAACCATCGAAGCTGACGCTGATGTTGTCGACGCAGAGCGACGCCTTGCGGCCCTGCAGGATCGCCTCCAGGCGCCCTGGATCGGCCTTCTTCTTCCCCTTGCGGGCCGCGGGCATGCTGAGCGGCTTCGAAGGGCGCTCGAGCGGACGCTTCTGGGAATCCGGGCTCGGCGCTCCGTCTCCCTCCGTCGGTCGAATCCAGCCGGCGACTTCCTCGTCCATGGGTCTGTTCGTCACGCTCGCCTCTTGGCGAGATCCATGATGCCGACGACGCCGCGTGGAAAGTACAGCGTGACGGCGATGAACAGCGCGCCGAGGATGTAGAGCCACAGCTCGGGCGCGGCGACCGTGAAGTAGCTCTTGCCGCCGCTTACCAGCAGAGCTCCCAGAATGGCGCCGAGCAGCGTTCCACGGCCGCCGACGGCGACCCAGATCGCCATCTCGATGGAGTTCGCCGGCTGCATCTCACTCGGATTGATGATGCCGACCTGCGGCACATAGAGCGCGCCGGCAATCCCACAGATCACGGCGGAGAGCGTCCACACGAAGAGCTTGTACCGCTTCGGGTCGTAGCCGGAGAACATGAGCCGGCTCTCCGCGTCACGGATGGCCCGCAGGATGCGGCCGATCTTCGCAGTGACGAGGAACCGGCAGAGCAGGTACGTGCCCGCGAGCGCGAGGGCGGAAAGAACGTACAGGCCGACCTTCGTGGACGACTCACCGAGCGGATAGCCGTAGATCTGCTTGAAGTTCGTGAGCCCGTTGTTGCCGCCGAACCCGGTGTCGTTGCGGAAGAAGAGCAGCATCAGCGCGTACGTGAGCGCCTGCGTGATGATCGAGAAGTAGACGCCCTTGATGCGCGAACGGAAGGCGAAGTACCCGAAGACGTAGGCGACGACACCCGGCACGACGAGCGCCGCGACGAGGGCGAAGCCGAAGCTGTCGAAGCCGCGCCAGAACCACGGCAGCTCCTTCCAGTCGAGGAACACCATGAAGTCGGGCAGCTTGCTCCGGTACACACCCTGCTCCCCGATGGCGAGCAAGAGGTACATGCCCATGGCGTAGCCACCGAGCGCGAAGAACACGCCGTGACCCAGGCTGAGGATGCCGGTGAACCCCCAGATGAGATCCATGGCGACCCCGACGATCGCGTAGCAGAAGAGCTTGCCGAGCAGCGCGATGACGTAGTCGGGCACGTGCAGGGCCGAGGAAGCGGGAAGCGCGGTGCTGAGGATGGGGACGACGACGCACGCGACGAGCAGCGCGACGACGAAGGCCGTCCAGCCGCGCTTGCCGTGCATCTCGCCCAGGCGGCGTACGATGGCGCTCACATTGCCTCCGCCGCGCGACCCTTCATGGCGAAGATGCCCTGAGGTCGCTTCTGGACGAATAGAATGATGAAGCCCAGGATGATGATCTTCCCGAGGACCGCGCCGGCCGCGGGCTCGAGGAGCTTGTTCGCAATGCCGAGACCGAAGGCGCCGACGATGGTCCCGGCGAACTTGCCGACGCCGCCGAGCACCACGACCATGAAGGCGTCGACGATGTACGTCTGACCGAGCTCGGGCCCCACGTTGCCGAGCTGCGACAGTGCGACGCCGCCGAGGCCGGCGATCCCGGAGCCGATGCCGAAGGTGAAGAGGTCTACGCGGCGGGTCGCGATGCCGACAGCCGACGCCATCTCGCGGTTCTGGGTGACGGCGCGGAGCTCGAGCCCGAGCTTCGTCTTGTTCATGACGAGCCAGGTGAAGAGCATCGTCGCGACCGAGAACCCGATCACCGCCAGACGGCTGTAAGTGAGCACGAGACCCGGCAGCATCTCGACGCCGCCCGAGAGCCACGACGGGTTCTCCACCGTGACGTTCTGTGCGCCGTACACCATCCGGACGATCTGGATGAGAATGAGGGAGATGCCCCACGTGGCGAGCAGGGTCTCCAGGGGGCGCCCGTACAGGTGCCGGATGACCGTCCGTTCCAGGGCCATCCCGACGAGCATCGTGACCAGGAAGGCGCACGGAATGGCGGCGACGAGATACCAGCCCATCGAATTCGGGAAATGGGAGTGGAAGAAGGTCTGCACCGAGAAGGTCGTGTACGCGCCGAGCATCAACATCTCGCCGTGGGCCATGTTGATGACGCGCATCAGGCCGAAGGTGATCGCCAGACCGAGCGACGCGAGCAGCAGCACGCTCCCGAGGCTGACCCCGTAAAAGAGGTTACCGAGGGAATTGATGAGGAGTATGCGGCTGTCGATCGTACTCAGCGCGGCGTGGGCCGCAGCTCGAACGGCAGCGTCCGGTTCAGCGAACTTTCCGGAATCGTCCTTAGCCACGATGCGCTCGAGCGCCGACTTGTACGAAACTTCGCCTGATCTTCCGATGACCTGGATGGCCGCGAGCCGCCGGCTTGCGTCCTTGCTGTCGAGCTCCACCTCGGCCAGGGCGAGTTCGAGCGCCGGCTTCACGGTGGCGTCCTTTTCGCGCTCCAGAGCTGCGCGGAGCAACGTGACCCCTTCCTCGCTCTGGCGCTTCGCGAGCTCCTGAGCGGCAGTCAGGCGGACCTTCGGATCCGGTGACGTGAGCCGGAGCGCGGCGAGCGCCGGCGCGAGCGACCGCCTCACGGTATTGTCGACCGCCGGCGTCACCAGGGCACCCGACGGGGGCGACGCCGCGCCCCCGTTCCCCCCGAGTGCGTCCGTCGTCTTGCCGCCATCCGAGATGAACGGATGCCCGTTCGCGTCGATGCGCAGCGTGCCGTTGTCGAGCGCCTCCAGGATCGGAAGCGCCCGGGGATCGGCGGCACCGCTCATTCTCTCTATCGCCGCGCCGACCGCCGCGGAGTCCGACGACGACAGCGCAGCGACGTCGGCCTCCAGCGGGACAGTGGATGGGCCGCTCGCCTGGGCAGATCCGGACGAACCTACCCAGGCGAGCACGCCACAAGCTACGCAGATAAGAAATGAGAGGCGCCGCGAGTTCTTCATCAGAGCGATGCCGTGGTGACTACCCCGCCCTTGAACTTCGGCTCCGTGCAGTTGCCGCAGACGTATGGGAAGGTCCAGTCGGCGACCTTCTTCGCGCTGTCAGGCACGAAGGGGCTCCAGGGTGCGGCGCGGATCGGCCCATCCGTCTTCCATACGACCTGGAACTGACCGTCGCCCTTGATCTCACCGATGAACACCGGCTTGTGCAGGTGATGGTTCTTCGCATCCATCACGATGTCGAATCCCGACGGCGAGTGAACCACCTGGCCTCCGACAGCCTGCCGGACCGCGTTCACGTCGGTGGTGCCCGCCTGCTCGACTGCCTGCGACCACATCTTGATACCGATGTACGTCGCCTCCATGGGGTCGTTCGTCACGCGCTTGTCGGCATCCGGGAGGTTCTTCTCCTTCGCGTACGCCTTCCACATGTCGATGAAGCTCTTGTTGGTCGGGTTGTCGATCGACATGAAGTAGTTCCACGCCGCGAGGTGACCGAGCAGCGGCTTCGTGTCGATACCGCGGAGCTCTTCCTCGCCGACGGAGAAGGCGACGACGGGGATGTCGGTCGCCTTCAGGCCCTGGTTCGCGAGCTCCTTGTAGAACGGCACGTTAGAATCGCCGTTGATGGTGGACACCACCGCGGTCGGTGCGCCCTGGGCGAACTTCTTGATGTCCGCGACGATGGTCTGGTAGTCCGCGTGCCCGAAGGGCGTGTACTTCTCCATGATGTTGTCCTCGGGCACGTTCTTGCCCTTGAGGAAGTACCGGAGAATCTTGTTCGTCGTGCGCGGGTAGACGTAGTCCGTGCCGAGCAGCACCCACTTCTTGGCGCCGCCGCCCTTCGGGCTCATCAGGTACTCGACAGCGGGGATCGCCTGCTGGTTCGGCGCAGCGCCGGTGTAGAAGACGTTGTACGAGGATTCCTCGCCCTCGTACTGGACCGGATAGAAGAGGAGCCCGTTCAGCTCCTCGAAGACCGGAAGAACGGATTTGCGCGAGACGGAGGTCCAGCAGCCGAACACGACCGCGACCTCGTCCTTCTGGATGAGTTCGCGCGCCTTCTCGGCGAACAGCGGCCAGTTCGACGCAGGGTCGACGACCACCGGCTCGAGCTGCCTCCCGAGCACGCCGCCGGCCTTGTTGATGCTGTCGATCGTCATGAGGGCGACGTCTTTCAGCGACGTCTCGCTGATGGCCATCGTTCCCGACAGGGAGTGCAGGATGCCGACCTTGATGGGCCCGGTCTCCTTGCCCTTCGGCGCCGGCGCGGGTGCTGCGGCAGCGGGCGTGGCTGCGGCGGAGGCCGCGGGCGCGGGAGGCGCCTCGCCGCCCGGTCCTTTGCACGCGCCCGTAGCGAGCGCGGCCAAGGTGACTGCTGCACAGATCGTGTTTTTCATGTGACGTTCGCTCCTGAGTGGCTGGAGTGCCGGACTGGGGTCGTGGTCGTCTTCCCCGCTCCGCATCGGCTATGCACCGTTGTTCGCAGAGGCCGGGTTTCGCACGCGTGTCCCGTCCATGAACCGGCGGTAACTTTGCAGAAATGTTCGACCGCCTGGCCCAAGTTGCCCCACGCGGCGCACGCGAGCGGCGCGCTTCGTGGAGACGGCGCTCACGCGTGGCCCGCCATGTGCTGGCCGATGACGCCGCGATCGGCGGCTGCAGCGGAGGTCTCGTGCACGATTTTGCCCTCGCTCATCACCAGGATGCGATCCGACAGCGCGAAGATTTCGTCGAGATCCGCGCTCACCAGGAGCACGGCGGTACCGGCGTTGCGCGCTTCCAGCACGCGAGTGCGGATCTCCGCGACGGCGGCGAAATCCAGCCCGAAGCACGGGTTCGCGGCGATGAGCAGCGAGACCTGGCCGTGCAGCTCGCGTGCGAGCACGGCGCGCTGCACGTTGCCACCGGAGAGCGTGCGGATGGGCACGTCCGGCGACGGAGTGCGGATGTTGTATGCCGCGATCGCAGTGAGCGCGGCGCGACGGACCTCGCGCCGGTTGATGCCGACCTTCGCGAACGTGTACGAGTCGGAGTCGTAGACGCGCAGCGCGATGTTGTCGGCGACGGCCATCGTCGGCACGCAGGCGTTCCTGAGCGGTGCCTCGGGGAGGAGGCGCACCCGCGACTCGTTGATCTCGCGGCGCGTCGCCGAGTACGGCTTCCCGTTCACCATGACGTCCCCGCCACGCGCCGGTCTCTGTCCGGCGAGCACCTCGACGAGCTCCTCCTGGCCATTGCCCGAGACGCCCGCGATGCCGACGATCTCGCCGGCACGGACGGTCAGCTCCACGCCGCAGAGCACGGGCACGCCGATGTCGTCGAGCGCCTCGAGGCGCTTCACCTGGAGCACCGCGGCCCCCGGCTCGTTCAGCGCGCGCTCGATCGAGACGCTCGGCGGTTCGGAGCCGACCATCATCTCGGCCATCTTGGCCGGAGTGAGCTCGCTCACCTTGCCGCCACCCACCACCACGCCGCGCCGGAGCACGGTCACGACGTCCGCGAAGCCGATGACCTCGCGAAACTTGTGCGTGATCATGAGCACGCTGATCGTGCCGGCGGATGCCATGTTGCGGAGGAGCCCGAGCACCTCGTCGGCTTCCTGCGGCGTCAGCACGCTGGTCGGCTCGTCGAGGATGACGATGCGGCTACCCAGATAGAGCTGCTTCAGGATCTCCAGCTTCTGCTTCTCGCCTGCTGCGAGCTGCCGCACGAGCCGCGTCGGCTCGATGGAGAACGGCATGGTCTTCATGAAGGCTTCGATGGCGCGACGTTCGCTCTTCCAGTCGATCACACCGGGGACCTTCACGCGCGAGAGCACGAGGTTTTCCATCACGGTCATGTTCTCGACCAGCGTGAAGTGCTGGTAGACCATGCCGATGGAGTGGACCTGCGCGTCCCTCGGGCTGCCGAGCCGGATTGGGACGCCGGCGACGCGGACCTCGCCGGAATCCGCGTGATAGAAGCCCATGATGCACTTCACGAGCGTGCTCTTGCCGGCACCGTTCTCCCCGAGCAGCGCGTGAACCGTCCCCGGCTCGAGGCAGATCGACGCGCGATCGAGCGCGAGCGCGCCGTCGAAGCGCTTCGTGACGTCCACCGCTTCGAGCAGCGGAGGACGCCCTCGATCGATGACGCCGAACGGATCGGTCACGTCCACGCCGGGGACCGGCGCCGCCGAGTCGATCTTCGCCGCGGCGCTCACGCGAGCGCCTCGAGGAACGCCGACGAGCTCGACACGGCGCCGAACACGCCGTTCTGCATCGTTACCATCTTCAGCGCCGCGGCGTGGTTACCGGGATCGGTGGCGGCGCAACAATCCGACAGGATCACGCACTCGTAGCCGCGGTCGTTCGCGTCACGCATCGTGGTGTGCACGCACACGTCGGTCGTGATGCCGGTGAAGACGATGTTCCGGATGCCGCGACCGCGCAGGATCATATCGAGATCCGTCGCGTAGAAGGAGCCCTTTCCGGGCTTGTCGATCACCGGCTCGTCCTTCAGCGGCAGAAGCTCCGGGATGATCTCCCACCCTGGCTCGCCGCGGACCAGCACGCGGCCGCAGGGGCCGTCGTCGCCGATGCCGGTCTGGGGAGCGCCGCCGCCCTGCACCCGACGCGAGCGCCATCTCTTGTTTGGGGGCAAATCGCTGAGATCGGGTCGGTGGCCCTCTCTCGTGTGAAGGATGTGGAAGCCCTTCTCGCGCATGCGCGCCAGCACCTTACGGATCGGCTCGATCGGCGCGCGCGTCACCGAGATATCGTACCCGAGCAGATCGATGTAACCGCCCTTGCCGCAGAAATCCGTCTGCATGTCGATGACGATGAGCGCCGTGTTCTCGGGACGCAGATCGCCGTCGTACGGCCAGGGATAGGGGTTTGCTGCGACGAACGTCATCGGCAAGGTCCTTTCATCGGAGAACGGTGAGCTCTGCCGGCATGTCGGCGGAGGTTTCGGTCGCGGAGCTCGAGGCCAGCATGATGATGAGCGTGAGCACGTACGGAGCGGCGTTGAAGAGGTAGTAGCCCCACGTGATCCCCACCGACTGGAGCGCGGGACCGATCGCGCTCGCGCCGCCGAACAGCAGCGCGGCCCAGAGGCAGCGCACCGGGTTCCAGCGCGCGAAGATGACCAGTGCGACGGCCATGAGGCCCTGCCCGCTGGAGAGCCGCTCGTTCCAGCTTCCGGGATAGAACAGCGAGAGGAACGAGCCGCCCACACCGGCGAGAAAGCCGCCGCCCATGGTGGCGTAGAGACGGACGCGATTCACGTCGTAGCCCATCGCTCGCGCCGCCTCCGCGCTCTCTCCGACGGTACGGAGAATGAGCCCCCAGCGCGTCTTCTTGAGGAGCCAGAGCATCGCCGGCGCGAGCACGAGCCCGAGCAGGAACAGCACGTTCACGTCGAGGGCCGACCGGACCTGCGGACTTCCGCTGAACCCGCCGAGGTGCACGGCGGAGAGACGCGGCGCCTCGGGCTGGATGTACGGCTTCCCTAGAAAGAACGCGAGCCCCACGCCGAAGAGCATCATCGCGATGCCGACGGCGATGTCGTTGACGCGCGGCTTGCTGCACAGGTACGCATGGAGCGCACCGAGCGGGACGCCTACCGCGCCCGCCGCGAGTACGCCGAGCCACGGCGAGCCGCTCAGGTACGAGATGGCGTAGGCGGACATCGCGCCCATCACCAGGGTGCCCTCGAGGCCGAGGTTGATGCGTCCGCTCTTCTCGGTGAGGCACTCGCCGAGGCTGACGAAGAGAAATGGAGTACTGATGCGGATCGCGCCGGCGAACA
>CAYUAW010000037.1:5320-9885 GCA_964442485.1 uncultured Polyangiaceae bacterium | reverse complement strand
GCTCGTCGAAGAGCTATTTGATGAGCTCGTCGGGCCGCGGGAGGACCGCGCCGGCGTGGAACTGCACGGCCAGCGTGCCGCCTGCGGGGACGCACACGGAAGTTCGCGGGGAACCTTCAGCGCAAGGGTCTTGCTGCCGGAAATTGCGAGGCACCAGACTTGGTACCTCGCAAACTTTTCCGCGAGAACCCACCGTGCTGAGTACCGCGACCGCGGCCGGATGCCACCTACCGTCACTCGGCGTGAGGCGCGGGCGCGCAGAGCCGGCAACGTTCGGCGCCGAGCAACGCCGGACGCGCCGCTGCGAGCGCTGCCAGGCGTGAAACGGGCAGGGCGCTGGCGCTCGTCACCTGCCAGATTCCTCGCGTGCTGATGGGCCATCACACCACCGCTGCTAGCTTGGGTTCGGGCTCGGTCTTCTTCGTTGCTGATGCGACGGTGAAGCGACCGTAGAGGGTCTCGCTTGCGAGGATGATCACGAAGAGCATTCCCTGGAGCACGCTCACCGTGGCGTCGGGCAGGGAAAAGACGCGCTGCAGGAGGCCGCCGCTCGCGTTGATGCCGCCAAGGAGCAGCGCGACGGGGATGATCGCCAGCGGATTCTGTCGAGCCAGAAACGCCACGAGGATGCCAGCGTAACCGTAGCCGGCGACGAGCGACGCGCTCGCGGCGCCGTGCACCGCGGTCACCTCGACCATGCCCGCCAGGCCGGCAGCGCCGCCCGCGAGGAAGCAGGTGATCAGCGTGAGGCGCACGACGGAGAGCCCGGCCAGCCTCGCCGCGCGCATGTTGCCTCCGACCACGGCGGCAGAGAAGCCGAACACGGTGCGGTACATCAGCAAGTAGAACACCACGCACAGCACGAGTCCCAGGCCGAGCCCCCAGTGCACGTCCATGCCCGGCATCGAGCCGATCATGTAGGCGTCCTGGATGTGACGGGTCGACGGCTTGTTGAGGCTCGCGGGGTCCTTCAGCGGACCTTCGACGAAGTGATTCAGGAGCGCGATGCCGATGTACGTCAGGAGCAAGCTGCTGATCGTCTCGTTGACGCCGCGGTACACGCGCATCGCACCCGCGAGCATGATCCAGACGCCCCCGACGAAGATGCCCGCGAGCATCATCAGCACGATCGCGACGGGCGGAGACGCGCCGTCCACCGCGACGCCCGTCGTGGCAGCTGCCAGGCCGCCGAGAACGAGCGCGCCCTCTCCGCCGATGATCACGAGACCGAGCCTGGCCGGGAGCGCCGTGCAGAGCGCGGCGAGCATCAGCGGCGAGGCGCGAAGGAGCGTGTTCTGCATGGAGAACCACGTCCCGAACGCCCCGCGGTACATCTCGTAGTAGACGTCGAGCGGGCTCTTTCCGAGCACGGACACGAAGACTCCGAAGAGCAAGAGCGTGACGACGATCGCTCCCAGGGGAATGACGATCGATTCGATGCGCGCTCTTGCCAGGGAGCTCACGTCAGTTCACCTTTCCCTTAACTCCCTCGACGAGGTAATTCATGCTCTCGAGCGCGATGTCGGTCTGGGCCTGGTTCACGCCCGCGGCGATGATCTCCTTGCCCGTGTTGTCCTTCAGCGGGCCCGCGTAGATGACGAGCGAGCCGGCGAGGAACTTCGCCTTCGCCTCGTCGGCCTTCTTCTTCGCGTCGTCGGAGACGGCGGCGCCGTAGGGCGACATCTTTATGTACCCCTCCTTGAAGCCGCCCCGGACCAGGTGGTCCCACTTCTCGCCCTTCATCACCTTCTCGATGTAGGCGGAGTAGACCTTCTCCCAGTTCCATTCGGCGCCCGTCAGGTACCCCTTGGGCGCGAGCGCGGCCTGGTTCGCGTGGTAGCCAGTGCTGTACACACCGCGGTGCTCGGCCGTCTCGATGACGACCTTCGGCGAGTCGACGTGCGCCGTCAGGACATCCGCGCCCTGATCGATCAAGCTGTTCGCGGCCTCGGCCTCCTTGACGGGCATGGACCAGTCACCCGTGAAGACGACCATCGTCGTGACCGCGGGGTTCACCGAGCGCGCACCGAGAGTGTACGAGTTGATGTTGCGGAGCACCTGTGGGATCGGCTTCGCGGCGATGAACCCGAGCTTCTTCGTTTTCGTCGTGAGGCCGGCGGCGATGCCCGCGACGTACTCTGCCTCGTCGATGTAGCCGAAGTAGCTCCCCACGTTCTTCGGGTGCTTCGCCTCGTTGTAGAGGCCGCCGCAGTGGAGGAACGTAACGTCGGGGTACTTCTCCGCCATCTTCAGGATGTGGGGATCGAAGTAGCCGAACGACGTGGGGAAGATGAGCTTGGCGCCGTCGAGGTTGATCATGCTCTCCATCGTCTTCTGGACGGCGACGGTCTCCGGCACGTTCTCCTCTTCGCGAATCTTCACCCCGGCCATCGCTGAGACCGCCTTCGCGCCCTCCGCGTGCGCCTGGTTGTAGCCGTAGTCGTCCTTGGGCCCGACGTAGATGAAGCCGACCGTCAGCCCGCTCGGCGCCGGCGCGGCCGCGCTCGGAACTGCACTTCCGGCCGCTGGCGCAGGGGAGCTGCTCTTGCTGCAGCCGATCGAAAGAAAGAGGACGAGAAAGGAGAGGAGAAAATGGGCGCGCGAGGTGCGCGAGAGCCGAACAGGAAACCGCATGCACAGCCACGTAACGGGCTCTTCGTTTCGGCAGCATGTCCAAGCGGCTTCGCCGAATAGCGGGGTTCTTTGTGTCGAACGACGACTCGTGAGCGACCGTCGCACGGGCCAATACCCTTCATTGCGCGAGCTTGGGCGCCTCGTTTTCGAACGTGAGGCGAGTTGTCGCATCACGAATCGAAAACGACATTCTCCGTTAACAGCGCGCGTCGGATGGTCCGGCCCACGACGTGGCAACCGTCATTGTCCGATCTCCCCCACCGCTTTTTTTATTGGAGTGCCGATGAAAATTCGAACCAAGACCACCCCACTACGCACCACCGCCTTCTGCGCAAGCTGTACGCTGGCGTCGGTGTGGATGTCGGGGACGGCCTTTGCCCAGGCCGCCGCGACGCCCCCGGCGCCGCCCACGCCACCTGGCGCCCCGCCCGCCTCGCCGCCGACGACGCCCACGCCGCCGAACACCCCCTCGGCGCCGCCTGAGACTCAGGCCGGGGTGCCTGCGACTCCGGCTGCCGCGGCACCTGTGCCCACGCCGCCGACCACCGAGCCCGCGGCGCCCGCACCCCCTCCGCCGCTCGCGGAAGTGCCGCCGCCCGAACCGCCCAAGCCCGAAGAGAAGAAGTTGAAGCCCATCGACGTGGGAGCCTGGCTCCGCGTCGGCATGGCGTTTCAGGGCTCGAGCGATCCGAAGAAGCTCAACGATCAGCATTTCGACACGGCGTACGGCGAGCTCCACGCGAGCGGCCAGGTCCACGAGAAGGTGGGCTGGACGCTGAACCTGAACGTGAACGCGCTCGCTCAGAGCGCCAACATGATGGACGCCATCATCGAGCTCGACTTCCTCGATGAGTTCCACGTGCACGCCGGCCAGCTCCTCGTGCCGGTCGATCGCACGAACTTCAGCGGCCCGTTCTTCACCAGCCCCTGGACTTATCCGGGTATCTTCAGCGTCGGCGGCACCACGGTGGCGGCGACGCCCGCGGAAGGGCCCTCCGGTCGTAACACCGGCGCCGTCATCTGGGGTGACTTCGAGAAGGGGCTCTTCAAGTACTACGCCGGCATGATGAACCTCTCGAACGTCAGCCAGAGCCCGCTGTTCTCGGGACGCCTGAACTTCGCGCCCATTGGAAAGGAGCCCGGCTACTACAGCGCGAGCACCTACTACGGGTCGAAGGACGTGCTCGCCATCGGCGTCGGTGCTCAGTACCGGAAGGACGGCAGCACCGGGACCGCTCCCGTGGACGCGATGGGCAATGCGACGGGTCCGGCGCCCACTGCTCACTTCAGCGAGGTGAACGCCGACCTCCTCGCGGAGTTCTCCCTGGGCCCGAACTCCGGCACGCTGACCGGCGAAGGTGCGTACTACCACTTCGGCGGCGACTTCGAGAAGACGAACAACATGTTCTTCCTCACCGGAAGCTACCTCACACCGAAGGTAGGCCCGGGCGCCCTGCAGCCCATGGTGCGCTACCAGCGCGCGTGGAAGGGCGATGAGAAGGTGTCGATGATCGAGGGCCACGTCGCTTATGTCGTGGACGGCGCGAAGCTGCGCGGCCTCATCGGGTTCCGTCACACGGATCTCGGTGGCGACGTCATCGGCAATGCGATCGAGATCGGCCTGCAGACGATCCAGTTCTAGCCCGAGCCCGATTCACATCCGCGGTGGGTGGCGGGGCTCCTGCCCCGCCTTCCGGCGAGTAAAAAAGCCGCGGATGGCTGCGAGATCACACCAACTGCCACGTCGCAATCGAGCCCTCCGGAGCCGTCTCCGGGGGGCTCGTTCTATTTGCTCAGCGAATCGGCAGGGGCGGCACCATGACGCAACCGTACTGGAAGTTGAAGTTCGAGTACGCGCCGGCCTTCGCGCCGTCACAGATGGAGCCGGTCAGTGTCGCCGTGCGGTAGTCGGCTGAAAGCGTCCAGCCGTT
>CAYUAW010000037.1:1741-5220 GCA_964442485.1 uncultured Polyangiaceae bacterium | reverse complement strand
CCGTTCCACATCTCGTTCATGCTGCCCGACTGATCGAAGACGAAGAGGACGTTGCCGGGTACGTCCGTCACGTGCGTGATCGTGTCGACGTGGGCGGGCACCTGCACGCTGCCGCACGCCTTCTTCACGCCCGAGTCCATGGGCTGAGGTGTCGTGATGATGGGCGTCGTCGACGTCGGATCCGGCGACACCTCGTAACGTCCGGGTGGCGCTCCACCCGAGCCCGTCACCGGGCCACCAGGAGCCCCGCCGGCGCCCGGGAGGAGATCGATTTGCCCGATACCTCCGCCGCTACCGGTCTTCGCAGAGCACGCCCCCATCACCAGCAGCGAAGACATTCCCACGCACACGTGACCCCATCGTGATGCCATGATCCAACCGCCTGACTTCGGACGAGATTGCCCGCGTCGCCCGAGACGATTGGTTACCAAGACGGATGGGGATCGTAAAGCCGCCGTTCTCCCGCGCTGACAGAATGATTGCCCGACTCGCCGACTCTTACCGCCGCGCGGCAAGCGTACACACACGGTGCACGTCCCGCCGCTAGTCTGGGCGCAGACGGCTAGCTGCCGAGCGATCGGGCGAATCAGTCGTCGCGGCGCGGCCGCTTGTTCGTGTCGAGCACGCGCTTGCGGACGCGGACCGAGTCCGGAGTGATCTCGACGAGCTCGTCCCGATCGACGAACTCCAGAGCCGACTCGATGTTGAGCCGCTGCGGAGGCGTCAGGATCACGTTCTCGTCGCGGCCGGCGGCGCGGATGTTCGTCAGCTTCTTCTCGCGCGTGACGTTCACTTCGAGGTCCTGCGGACGGTTGTGCTCCCCCACTACCATGCCCTCGTACACTTCGGTGCTCGGGTCGATGAACAGCACGCCGCGCGGCTGCACGTGGAAGAGCGCGTACGGCGTCGCCACGCCGGCGCGATCGGAGACGATGGCGCCGCTCGGGCGGCGGAGCATCACCCCGCCCATCGGCTCCCAGCCGTCGAACAGCGTGTTGAGGAGCCCCGTCCCGCGCGTCTCCGTGAGGAACGTGGAACGAAAGCCGATGAGCCCGCGCGACGGCACGCGGAACTCGAGCCGCGAGCGTCCGTGGGTCGGGCTGTGCATCTTCAGCATCTGGCCGCGTCGCTCACCGAGCCGTGTCGTGACGGCGCCGACGTAGGTGTCGGGGATATCGACGACCACGCGCTCGAACGGCTCGTGGAGCACGCCGTTCTCCTCGCGAGTGACGACCTCCGGCATGCCGATCGCGAATTCGTACCCCTCGCGGCGCATCGTCTCGGCCAGGATGGCGAGCATCAGCTCGCCGCGACCGGAGACGACGAAGGAGTCGTGCTCTTCCGTGAGATCGACGCGGAGCGCGATGTTGCGCTTGGCCTCGCGCTCGAGGCGTTCCCTCACGTGGCGCGACGTGACCCACTTGCCCACCCGCCCCGCGAAAGGTGAGTCGTTGACCCGGAACGTGATCTTGATCGTGGGCTGCTCCACGACGATGCGCGGCATCCGCGTCTGGTGCTCGGGATCCGAGATGGTGTCACCGATCTGCACGTCCTCGAAGCCGGCGACCGCGCAGATGTCCCCCGCCTCCATCACGTCCGTCTTCACGCGCCCGAGGCCCTGGAACGCGTAGACCTGGGCGACGCGCCCCACCTTCTCGCCGCGCTCCTGCAGGAGCGCGACCTGACGGCCCGTCACGATGCGTCCCTGGTGAATGCGCGCGATGGCCAGACGACCGACGTAGTCGTCGTGATGGACGTCGTGGACCAGCAACGCAAGCGGCGCCTCCGGATCCCCCTTCGGGCACGGGATCTTCGCGACGATGGTCTCGAGCAGGGGCTCGAGAGACACCCGCGGATCGTCGAGCTTCTTCATCGCCACCCCGTCGCGGCCAACGGCGAAGATGGTCGCGAAATTCGCCTGCGCGTCGCTGGCTTCCAGGTCGCAGAAGAGCCCGAATACCTCGTCTTGCACGACGTCGGGACGCGCGTCGGAGCGGTCCACCTTGTTGATGACGACGATCAGCGTCATCCCGAGCTCGAGCGCCTTGGAGAGGACGAACCTTGTCTGCGGGAGCGGCCCCTCGGCGGCGTCAACGAGGAGCAGGGCGCCGTCGGCCATCTTCAGGGTGCGTTCCACCTCGCCTCCGAAGTCGGCATGGCCCGGCGTGTCGATGATGTTGAGCTTGTAGCCCTTCCACGTCATCGACGCGTTCTTCGCGAGGATGGTGATGCCCCGCTCGCGCTCGAGATCGTTCGAGTCGAGCACGCGCTCGGCGACGGCTTCGTTCGCACGGAAAACACCCGTCTGCTTCAGCATGGCGTCGACCAGCGTCGTCTTGCCGTGATCGACGTGTGCGATGATGGCGATGTTACGGATGTGCTCTCTGTCTTCGGTCACGGCGTCTCCCGCAATGTGGGCAGGGGCGCGTGCTTAGCCGACGAAGGGGCCCCGCGCTACCGCTTTGACCGAAAAAGACGCGGTTCTCGGGCTTTCGGAGCGACAATCCGCACAAAACAGCGAGGTCGGTGTGAGCCCATTCCGAAAATCGGGTATCTAGATGCCGATGCGCGGCTCGCGGCACCCGGCACTCGCGGTGGCGTCCGCTGCGGTCCTCCTGTTCGCGTGCTCGAGCACCACCTCCCCGCTCGGACCGGCCGACGCGGGCGGCGGGGGGCCCGCGGGAGACGGCGGACGTACTGCCGACGCGAGCGACGCTCCGCGCGGCGCATGTCGCTCGTGCACGGATGGGGGACGGGACGCGCCGGCGGACGGCACCGCTCCGCCGAAGGACGCCTCGCTCTCCGACGCCTCGCTCCTTGATGCCTCCAAGCCGCCGCGAGACGCCGCAGCCACCCCGGCCTCGCTCGACGCCGCAAGCGACGCAGTCGACGCCGCAGAGGATGCGGGACGGCTGCCGCCCGGATACCCCGCGGGTCACCACGGCACACAGGTGGGTGACACCCTCCCCTTCCTCCGGTGGGAAGGATACGTCGCCGAAAGGCTGGACGGTGGTCTCGTGTCCGACGGCCCCCTCGCGAGCTATTCCTCTGACGACATGCGACGCTCCGGCAAGAGCCTCGCGCTCCTGCACGTCGCCGACTTCGATTGCCCAGGGTGCAACCACGCGGCGACCGTCCTGGCCGCTGGCGCGCACGACCTCCAGGAACGAGGCGCTCTGGTCGTCGAGGTGCTCGGGTCGTCGGAGTTCACCAACCCCGCGGATCGCGCACACCTGGACGCCTGGGTGACGACGTACGAGCTCTCCTTCACGAGCGTCATCGACGCGCCCGGTCACGAACTCGCGACGCTGAACGCCGTCGGCATCCGCGAGACCGCGCTCGTCATCGAGCTCACGACGATGCAGGTCATGTTCCGAGCGACGGGGAACCTCGCCCAGGACGGCCCCACGAGCCTCGACACCGCGCTCACCTACGCGAGCGACCACCTCGCTCCCTGATCCGGAAGGCCCTCTTGCACC
>CAYUAW010000037.1:0-1641 GCA_964442485.1 uncultured Polyangiaceae bacterium | reverse complement strand
CCGGCTGCTCCTCCTCTTCCCGTGTCGTCCCCCGCGCCGGCACCGTGTGCGACAGCTGCGGCGCGTGCGAGGAGTCGCTGCCGGTGACGAGCGCCAATCACGTCCTCGGCACCATCGACTATCCCGATCCGCCGCCTGTCGGCGGCGATCACAACCCGTGCTGGGCGAAGTGGGGCGTTCACGACGACGTCGTCGCCCCGGAGAACTGGGTCCACAACCTCGAGCATGGCGGGGTGATCTTCCTCTACCGCTCGAGCAGCGGCGCGAGCCCTGTCGGCGACACGGGTACCGTGGACGCGGGCGCCGTCTTGCGCATCGACGCGGTCGTGCGGCTCCTTCCACGCACCCTCTCGACCGAGTACGCGGCGCTACCGAAGGCCTTCGCCGTGGTCGCCTGGGGCCATCGGCTGGTGAGCGATTGCTTCGATGAGAAGGCCGCCGAGGACTTCTACGCGGAGCACTTCAACCAGGCTCCGGAAGACATCCCCGACGACCCCACCTGCAACTAGTATTGCTCGCTCGCTACTTGCCGCTGTCGGCGTCGGCGCCGGCGTCCGAGGGCACGGCGACATAGAAGTAGTAGATCGCCTCGTAGGGCACCTTCTTCACCTCGTTCACGTTGGCCGCTGCGCAGTCCGCCGCCGCGGGTGCGGCGCCGCCGCTGGTGGAGAGGCGCTGAACGTATTTGACCGGCGTGAGCACGCCCGTGCCCGCGCTGCTCGCCGTGCTGAGCAGGAGCTGCGGGATGGAGCCCGCGACGTCCGATGCAGCAAGCTTCGTTCCCTTGATCGCGCTCCCGTCCGCCAGCCACGTCCAGGTCGGTCCGGCGGAGTGCTGGATCACCTTCGAGTTGCAGCTGTCGTAGAGCAACGCTTCGGGTACCGCGGCGCTCCAGGCGTAGGTCGGGCTGGCGCCCGCGCTGGCAGTGCACGTGTAGTCCTGCGTGCCCGAGGCGCGGAAGTGGTGCAGCTGCGTGAAGCCCGCCGGCACCTTGATGGCGTCGGGCACCGTCGGTGGGGCGAGCGACTCGGAGGGGACGCAAGCGTCGCCTGCGTCCGTTGCGCTGTCGCTTCCGCCGTCGAGCTGTGCACCGCCGCTGCCGCCCTTCCCCGCGGTGCCTCCCTTTCCGCCGCTACCCGCCGACGCGCCGCTGCCTGCGGCGCCGCCGGTGGTTCCCGCGGTGCCGCCGGCGCCACCAGACGTGGAGCCTCCGGTCGCCTTGCTGCCGCCCGTGGCCTTCCCACCCGTACCGTTCTGCGATCCACCGGACCCGCCGTCGGTCGATCCGCCAGGGCTGTCGGACCCGCATGCGACCAGGCAGGCGGACAGACCCAGGGACGCGGCGGCGACGAGCGCTGGCTTGCGCAAGCTATTGATACTCATTGTTTTCTCCTCGGATACGCTCGAACGACCGGGCCATTCAACCCGCAAACGTCGGCGCTCACATCAGCACATACGACGGAGGGGGCCGCGCGTTTCGCGCGCGAGCCAGCGCGCACGGGACGAGCAAGCGGGCCACGACGTCCCGTCGAGGGGTGCAGCCCGGGGAGCGGACGGCGCTCAGACGATCCAGACGGCGATGTCGCCGGCTTCGTGGCACAGACGGCTCAGCTCGGAGGCGAGCGCGGCCGGATACGCGAA
>CAYUAW010000036.1:0-36735 GCA_964442485.1 uncultured Polyangiaceae bacterium | reverse complement strand
GTGACGACGAGCCGGCGCTCGTGCGGCCGTACGCGGTGCTCGAAGAGGTACAGCGCCTGCCACGTGCCGAGCGCGAGGCGACCGCCGGTCACCGGGATCGTCTCGGACGTGCGCGTCAATGTGCTTCTCGCGTGCGCGGGCATGTCGTCCGGGCCTTCGTCGTCGTGCTCCCACGGACGCGACTCGGGCGCCAGCTCCGAGATCCACGCCGCGAGATCGCGCAGGACGGCGGGATCGGCGTTCTCCTGGATCAACAGGCTGGCCGAGGTGTGCTGCACGAACACGACGCAAAGACCGGTCGAGATGCGGGAGCGCTGAACGACAGCGTCGACGGCACGCGTCACATCGGTGAGCCCCCGCCCGCCCGTCCGGGTCTCCACCGTCTCCTGATGCATCGGCACGGCGCGAACGCTACTGCACCGAGGGCGCGTAGCCCACGCACAGACCGAAACCCGGGGGAAAACTGGCTGCCGCCTGGCATTTCCCGGGCGCGCAGCGCTCGTCGAGCCCGTCCGTCTTGCAGATCTTCACGCATGACGACGTGGCCAGCGAGCAGTAGTAGCCCGCCGCGCACGGACAGGGTTCGTTGACCTTCCCGCTCCCCGGAGCCACGCAGCCGCGCGTGCCGTCCGGCCGCACCACGGTGCACGCCGTGTTGAGGGGATCATCGCAGGAGCAACCGCTCCCCATGCAGGGGAACGGCTGGAGCAGGTCACAATCCTCGCCAGGCGCGCAGACCGGAACGAGGAGCGGCTTCTTGCCCTGGCTTCCGTCGAGGAGCGGCCGATCGGCGCAGTAGGTGCCCGTGCGCCGCGCGCACGCGCCAGGCCCGGCGCAGCAGTAAGGAAAGCACTGTCCGGTGTCGCCCTGGCCCACACAGGCGAGACCGGCTCTGCAATCGCTCACGGACTTGCAGGGAGACCCCGCCGCGCCGAGCCCGCTCGGCACGCACTGGCGCACGGGGCCGCCCGACGCGTCGCGAGCGACCTGACACGCAAACCGCGGCCCTGCGTCAGGTAGAGGCGGCAAGGGCGCCGGTACCGGAAGCGACGCCTTCCGCGGAGACGGCTCCGACGCGTCCTTCGGGTCCGCATTGTGCGCAAGGCTCGCATCGGTGCTGCTGTCGCCGGCCTCGGCGCCGGCGTCACGCGGTGCACCCGCCTCCCTGGAGGCAGCATCTCCTGACTGCAAACCGCCGTCGGGGGCCGCCGGCCCTGCGGAGCTGGCGTCCTCTTCGGCGCACGCGAGCGCGTCGTCGGGATTGCCACCCCTCGGACTGCAATAGTCCGCCGAGCCGCAGTGGCGGTCGATGCCCCCGTCACCCAGGACCTGGGCATCCCGGATACCGCTGTCGAAGATGACGACGTTCGTGCCGCCGGGCCCGGCGTCCGCCGTTCGAGCGGACGGACCCGAGTCGAGCCCGTTGCCCACCACGCAGCCCGAAGCGAGGCCCACGGCCCCGAGGAGCGAGATGACGTGCCGGGCACGCAAGCGATGAAGCAGCGAGCGCATCGTGTCGAAAGAACCGCAAGAAGACTGCCGGGGAGCCGTGAGCTCCACGCAAGTGACGGTCAGGGTAGCACGACGGCACCCAGCGCGCCGCTGCGTGCCGTCGCCCTCGGCGCCTACCGTGACACCGGTGTCAGGGTGCCGTTCACTTCACGGTGACGTTGCGGACCACGAAGTTACCGGCGCGGTCGTAGGCGCGCACCGTCAGCATCGCGTGACCGTTCGGTACCAGCGCCGTCATGTCGGCGTCGAACTCCTCCCGTTGCTCGTCGAAGACGCCGTCGCGCGGGAAGAAGGGCACCCACTCGTCCGACCCGGTAACCGAAGCCTCGATGCGCGCAATCGGTCCGACGCCGTCGATCACGATGCCGCGGATGCGCTTGCCGGTCACCTCGAGGTCCTGGATGGAGGGCGGCGTGTTGTCGACGAGGATCACGGAGCTCTCGAGCTCGTGACGCTGGACACGATCCGGAGGATTAGAGATCTCGTCGGAGGCGGTGACGCGCACGCGGTACTTGCCCTCCGGCAGATCCGCTGTCTCCCAGGAATAGGTCGTCTTCGTGAGCGTCTCGCGAGAATCGAGCACGGAGTACCAGGTGTTCGTGCCCGTCAGGCGATACTCGAGCCGGTAGCGGAGCTCGTCCTTGTCGGGATTCTCCACCTTCCACTTCAGGGTGATGGTCGTCCCCGACTTCTTGCCGACGGGGCCTCCGGACGCCTCGACGCCGCTGGACAGCGTCGAGGACGCACCTTCCGCCTCCACCTCCGTCACGACGGCGCGCAGGTTGTCCGTGACGAAGGGGATCGTCACCGACGACAGCACCGCAGCGGGGTCCTTGTTCCACCGCGCTCGCACCTGCAGAAACCTCGCCGGCGGGCTCGTCACCTCCGCCGCCGCGGCGAGGGGGTTGCTCCATGCGCTCCAGGTGTCGTCCGGCTCGGTCGTGTTCCCGGAGCGCGTCGAG
Organism: uncultured Polyangiaceae bacterium; assembly: GCA_964442485.1. GTDB lineage: Bacteria > Myxococcota_A > Polyangia > Polyangiales > Polyangiaceae > DASZVB01. The sequence goes on along the minus strand of CAYUAW010000036.1, from coordinate 34,261 downwards.
AGCTCGAGCTGCCCCGTGGAGATCCAGTCCATGCGCCCGAAGTGCGCGCGCAGGCCCGCGTCGAGCACCTTGCTCGTCCACACCGCGTCCGCGCCGCCGACGCCGCGCACGACGTGCACGACAGCGGGATCGCTGGCCGCGACGAGGCGCTGCTTGCCACGAAGGAGCAGCGCGCCGATCTGCCGCTCCTCCACGTCGGCGACGAGCACCTCGTTGTGCGTCTCGTCCACCGTGTAGACGCGGCCCTCCGCACCGGTGCCGACGTAGGGCTTGCCGTCGTCGCCGAGCGCGAGGCTCGTGAAGTAGTCGTCCTTCTCGTCGATGAGCTGCTCGGGACGATCGCCGGAATCGAAGCGGTAGAGAGTGCCCTTGCCGCTCGTCTTCGGCGGCTTCGACGTCGGTGACGCTGCGCCGGTGCCGCCCTTCCTGCTCGGCGTGTAGCTCCCCGTCTTGATCTCGTTGGCGATGGCGTAGACGTAGCCCTTGTCGCTGATGGCGATGCCGCGCACCTCCGTGCGCCCGAAGTCGTAGAGCACCGTCGCCCGGCCCGGGCCGGTCACGCGATAGAGCTTGGCCTTGTCGCTCGCGCCCGCGTACACCGTACCGTCCGGGGCGACGGCGACGCTCATCAGGTGCTGCTCCGGAGCATCGAAGTAGATCTGCGCCTTGCCCTGCTGGTCGATCCTGAAGAGCTTGCCCTCCGGACCCGTGGCGGCGAAGAGCGACTTCGTCTTGGGGTCGAAAGCGAGCTGCCATACGTGCTCCGTCGTCTCGAGCTTGACGAATTTCTCCGCCTTGCCGCCCGAGTACTTCCACACCTCGCCGTCGGGCAGCGTGCCCGCGTAGACCACGCCGCCCCAGCCCTCCACTAGAGACGTCACGACGAGAGCCCCCGTGTCGGCGACCTTCTTCACGGCCGCGCCATCGAAGGAGAGGAGCCGTCCCTCGTTCCCGGTGCCGAGCAGCACGGAGCCGTCCTTCTGTACGAGCCCGCTCCAGATGGCGGTCGCGTCCGAGGTCGGTGCGTTCCCCAGGTTGAATCCCGCGTGCACCTCTCCGGAGGAATCCACGGCCACGCCCTTCAGGTCGCCGCCCTTGAAGTCGTCACCCTTGCGAAGCTCGAAGGTGCGCGTTCCGACAGCGGACGCGCTGCCCGATGCGAGTGCGAGCACGACGGTGACGTTGATGGCGGAAAATCGATTTCGGTTCATGGCATTTCTCAGCGGAGGACGGGCTTGACCTCGACCGTCACGCGGTCTTGTCCGGTCATGAAATCAGGGAGCGGGATGACTTGGTGCGCCTCGGCGCGGTAGGCGTCCGGCGCCACCGTCGCAGAGAGGGGACGGATGGAGTCGAAGGCGCCGGGTGGAAGATTCTCGGCGACGTGGCCCTTGAAGGTCACTGCGTTCTCGCCCGGGTAGGACACTACGATGGACCTGGGCGGGAACACGGGATCGACCAGGTTGGAGATGAGATCCGACAGCGTCTCGGCCGCGGGCCGTTCCTTGTCGACGGTGTAGCCGGGGCGGATGGTGAGCGTCAGAGACTGCCCGCCGAGGTGCTTCGGGATGGGCACCTCCACGACGCGCGTGACGAGCGGCCCCGCGAAGGGCTCCAGCGTGAGGCGCACGCGCGCCGTGCCGCCTGCGTCGACCTCGTTGTCGAGCATCTCGGCGCCGCGCAGGCGCAGCACCTCGCGGGCGTACCGGAGCTCGATGTCCATGTGGACCCCCTCGATGAAGGCCGCCTCCCAGGGGTTGTTCAGCACTGCCCCCACGGCGCGCACCAGGTTCGAGCCGGAGAGCTCCCGTGAATCCGGAGTACCACCTGCCGACACGCCGAAATCGTCGAGCGCGATCTCCCCGTGGCCCTTGATCTTGAGCCGGCTCTTCGCGGTCCACGTGACGTCCTGGTGATCGGAGGCAATCGCCTGCACCGCGCTGCCGAGCGCCATCGCCAGGAACGAGGGCGTCATGAACTTCTCGTGAGCAACGGTGAAGTGCCAGTCGGTGTAGCGAGCGCCGGGCACGCCCTTGATCGAGATGGTGACGGGGATGGACGGCGCCTTCGCGCCCTGCGAGACGACGATGGCCGCCTGGCGGTCGTTGACGAGCGCACCCATGCTGCGCACCGGGGCGCCCAGCTTGAAGGAGCGGTAGTCGCTCGCGAGAAACCACGCCACCTTGCCGATCGCGGTCGGCAAGCTCGTCACCCCGGACTCCATCATGGGGTGGCCGAAGGCAACGAGCTTGTCACCCTCCACGCGCGTCACGGTGCCGAGGCCCATTGCGCTCATGTCTCCGCGGATGAGCTGGACGCCGATGGCGCCGCCGTCGACGAATCGCGTCGGCGCATCGGGCTCGTCCTCGCCCCCGCCGCCGCCAGCCTCCATGGGCTCGAGCCCGAGCGGCGTGAACAGATCCTTCGCGACCTGCATTGCCGAGCCCGTCATTCCGCCGATGAGCAGTGGCGTCGCCACCGGGCGCAGCGCAGCCGTCGTGGAGATGCTGGCCGCCGCGGTGCGTGCGAGCGCGTCCGCATGCGCCTTCACGTCGTAGTGCTCGAGCTGCCCCATGAAGCGCCCGCCCCCGCGCCGGGACACGGGGCCCGTCGTCGAGGAGTGCGGGCCGCCGCCGAGATCGATGCGCCAGCCGTCGATGAGCTTCGGCAACGGACGGTCGAGCTCGTCGAGCATCGACCGTATCGGCGTGACGCCCGCCACCGGCTCGCTTCCGAACGTCCACCCGTAGGCGTACGCGCCGGCCATCTTGCCGTCCAGGTAGATGGGGCTCCCGCTCATGCCCGCGACGACCTTCGCGATCTCGAGCCGCGGATGGATCGTCTTCACCAGGATGAGCTCCTGGTGCGGGCGAAAATTCTGCAGCACGTCGATGACCTCGACGCCGAATTTTTCGGGCGTCGTGCCGGAGAAGACGGTGAGGCCGTAGCCCTTCATCCCCTTCTTGATCTTCTCGACGGGGATGATGTCGGCGCGCGTCGCGAAGCCGTCGGCCCTCGCGGTGGCGAAGCCGACGGCGAGCGGCGCGACGAGCCCGGCGAGCGCCGCCAGGGGAACGAGTATCGATGGGCGCACGGTAGGAGCGTAGCCCGCGGAAGGGGGTCCCGAAAGCCCCCGGACACTCCGCTCCCGGTTTCTCGGTATCGCCCTCTCTTTCGCTGTACGCGGACGCCGCCAACAGCTTTAGATAACCGGGAATAGAGGTATGGCGTGGACGCTTTCCTGGTCTTCTCTCTCGTCCTGTCGTTCGCGCTTCTGGTCACCGTTCACGTCGCCCTGGCGGCGGGTCTCCTCCTTCGGCCGCCGCGCGCGCGGGGGCTCCTTGCGCTCGTGGTGCCACCGTTCGCGCCTTACTTCGGTATCCGCGAGCGCATGTGGGCGCGATCGATCCTCTGGCTGCTCTGCTTCGTCGCCTACGTGGCCGCCCGCGTCGCTGCGCGGTCCTGATACGGGCGCTCGCGCTTACTTGCGATACGGCCGCGTCGGCGTGAGCGGCTGGACGAGCGGCACGCCTTCCTTGATCCAGCGATCGCGCACCTTCTGGGCGAGCTCCTTCTGATCGCGCCACGGCACCGCGACGCCGAAGACCAGGCAAGCGTCGGGATAGGCGTCGTAAGCCGCGTAGGCCGCCGAGAAGCGTCGCCGCTCGAAGCCGAGATCCACGTACCCGTCCACGGACTTCACCATGATCTTGTGACCGCGCCAGCTGCTCTCCGAGAAATGTGCGTCGCTCAGCTGCACCTCGAAGTTCTTCAGCTGCGGGTAGGTCCACTTCTCCGCGCGCATCATGCAGGTCCGGCTGTCCAGGTGCGTGCCCTCAGGCACGTCGTCCAGGAAGACCGCGTTGAGCACGTGGTAGTCGTCGCCGTACTTGAAGCCAACGAAGTGATCCATGACCCAGTAGCGGACTCGCTCCCAGTTCCGCCAGTCGACGAGCGGGACGCGCAGCTGACCGTCCTTGTCTTCCCCGAAGCCCCAGCGCTCGTCGAGCTGGCGCTTGAGCGCAGACTCGTGGGGATCCTGTGCGTCACCGCCGGGGTTGTCGTGGGTGATCGACGACGGCGTCGGCGGTGCCCCTGCGGCCACGTGGGTGGTCGAAGCGCAGCCGGCGGCCAGTGCGGCTAGAGCGAAGGAAGCGAGGTAGCCGCGGGTGGACATCGTCGACCACGAGCACGTAGCTCGAGTCCCAGGATGATACGCTGTGGCGCACCGGGAGCTCCCCCCGGACCGCGAAGGGCGCGGCCGCAAGGAGGCCACCAGCGCCGAAGACCGCGCAATTACAGCGCTACCTGGCGGAGTCGAATGGCGTTCTTGTCGTGGATGCCGATCCCGAGCTCTGCGGCCGTGCGGATGTAGGCGGGTTCCCGACCGGCGTTGGTGAGCGTCGGCAGACCGTTCGCCTTGCGCGCCTCCTCGATGACGTCCCAGCCCACCGAATCGAGCGCGACGGGATCCGTCGAGGCGTAGATGGCGCCGTGGGGTATGCGTCGCTCGGGGTTCTTGTCGAGGGGGCCGCCGTCGTAGGTGATCTTGAAGGCGTCGGTGAGATGTAGGCGGACGCGGCTCTGCAGCACCGGGTAGTTGTAGAGAACGGCGATCTGCGGGTTGCAGTGGAACGCGTGGTGGTCCTGCGGATTGACGATCTGACCGTGCGTCATGTTCTTGAGCGCACCGGTGAAGCCGCAGATCGAGTGGTCCTTCATCATGGTCATGTCGATGACCGCCGTCGCCTCGGTGACGAAACGGACGAAGCGCGTCTTGACGGACGCGTAGATGGCCGTCTCGCGCATCACGGCGTCCTGGTTACCGTGCACGCCTTGCTTGACGCCCTTCGGCAGATCGTTGCCCTTGAGCCCGAGACGAGTGCCGATGAGGTAAGAGGGATACTGCTCGAACACCGTGACGTGTTCCGGCGGCACGCCGACCGCGAGAACGGCGTCGACGACGGGACGGATGACCTCGTAGTTGACGGCCATCGTGTAGCCCTTCTGGCCGGCGATGCCGTTCACCTTGATCGCGACGATGTCCGCGGGATGGATGAAGCGCTTCATCGCGTCGGCGGCCGTCGGCGCGCCCGTGAGCTCCGTGAGCGCGCGCTCGACCATGACGCGGGCCGCCTCCGGCTTCGGCCAGAGCTGGTTCGGCTGCATCAGGGAAGGGAAATCCGTTCCCTTCGTGACCTTGACGACCTTGCCGGGCATCGCGAGCGGCGTGAAGCCGTCCGGCGGCTTGGCGACGAGCCGCGGATCGGGCGCCGCCCACGCGCTCTGCGTGCGGAGGGCGGCCGCGCCCGCGGCGCTCATCGCGAAGGCCGTCGAGTTTCGGACGAAGGCACGACGAGAAATCTTGCCGGTCATCGCTCGTGGAGCGTCACACGGATCACGGACCTCCGCAACGTGGGTGGCGGAGCGCCGGGCGGTCGCCGGCGTCGCCACCGCAATGGCCGTCCGATCGTCTCGAAATCAGCCGGGTCGCCGCTCGGCACGAGCCTGGCAATGCACTCGGGCAGGCCGGCGGGAGAGCCGGCTCCGGAAAAGAGGAAGTCCAATGAACCCCAGCAAGATGAAGATCGTGTACGTGATCAGTGAAAGAAACGGCAAGAGCTACTGGAACCGCGTCGGCGTCGCCTTCGTGAACAACGACGGCTCCACCAACGTGAAGCTCGACGCGGTGCCGGTGTCCGGCGAGCTGCAGATCCGCGACTATGTCGCGAAGGAGGACGGCACGGGCCCGTTCGGCCGCGCGGCGAACGGCCAGGACACGCTCGCCGAGATCGCTTGAAGTGAGGGCAGGAATGGACGCGATGAACGATCTCGCTCGTCGGCCCACGCCTGCCGGCCGCACTTCGACCGGCGGGGGCTCGACGGCCCCTGCCGGTCGACACGGCCTCGTCGCCCGCGGCGTCGCTACGCTCCGCGAAAGCACCTGGGCGCCCGTCGTCGGCAGGACGCTCGCCATTGCGGCGGGCATGCTCGTTCTTGCTGCGATCGGCGCTGCCTCGACGCTGTCCGGCGGCGGCGTTGCCGTCGCAAGCGCTGCTGCCTCGCCGAGCGCCGAGCCCGTGGCGAGCGCGCCGCACGCGGCGAGCAGCGGGGCGGCGTCGAACACCACGCCCGCGCAGCAAGCACCCACGCAGCCCGCGAGCGGTCCGGCGTCCCCAGGCGTCACCGCCGACGGGAAGATCGCGTTGAACCAGGCGACGGCCGACGAGCTGATGAAGCTACCACGGGTCGGGCCGAAGCGCGCGCAGGCCATCCTCGAGCTGCGGCATCGTCTCGGGCGGTTCCACCAGCCAACGGACCTCCTGCGGGTGAAAGGGATCGGGCGAAAGACGCTCCGCCTCATGCTCCCCTTGGTCGTGGTCGACGCGGAAAGCGACACGAAGAAGACGGCTGCGCCCTGATGGACGGATTCGAGCCTTGGCGGCGGGCACCCCGGGGGCGTAAAGGGGTGCCCGATGACGAACGCGGCACCGCGGACGGATCGCTCGGGCGTGGCCCCGGCGCTGGGCGCCGTCGCCATCGGAATCGTGGCCCTGGGCGCGTCGGTCGGCATGCTGATGTGGCGCTCGAGCGCGCAGCGTGAGGTGCTCGATGCGGTGAGGGGGCGCTGCGAACAGAGCCAACCGGCAGCGTGCGACGCCCTCCGCAATCTCTGTCTGAAGCGCAACGGCGATGCCTGCGAAGCGCTCGCCGAAGCGATCCTCGCCAAGCCTTCGAAGGGTGACGTGCGCGACGCGATGCAGCTCCTGACGGAGGCGTGCGAGTTCGGCAACCGACGCGCGTGCGTGCGCGCAGCGCGCAAGTTTCTGGCCGGCGACGGCGTGCAGAAGGATCTTTCGGAAGCCGCCCGGCTCCTCACCCGCGGGTGCGAGCTCGGCGCGCGCGAGGCCTGCGCGCTGAACGAAACGCCGAAGTAAGGCTCACGGGTCCTGGAACGCGGGGTCCCGCTTCTCCATGTTCGCCATCACGGCCTCGATCTGATTCGGGCTGCGAAGGAGGGCGCGCTGGAGCTTCTCTTCGAGCGCGAGCCCCTCCTCCAGCGAGAGGAGATCGGCGGCGTTCAGGAGCTGCTTCGCGGAGCGGATCGCGTGCGGGGAACGCCCGGCGATCGCGCGCGCAGCCGCGAGTGCGGCTTCCCGTGGGGCGTCGACGACGTGGGTCACCAGCCCGAGCCGCTCCGCTTCCGTGCCCGAGACGACACGGCCCGTGAAGGTCAGGTCCTTCGCGACGTCGAGACGCACGAGGTGCCGTAGCGTCTGTGTGCCGCTCATGTCCGGGACGAGGCCCCAGCGGATCTCCATGACGGAGAGCTGAGCATCGGGCGTCGCGTAGCGGATATCGGCGCCGAGGGCGATCTGCAGTCCGCCGCCGAACGCGACGCCGTGGATGGCAGCGAGAACCGGCACCGGAACTTCCTGCCAGACGAACGCCGCTCGCTGCGCTCGGTTGGCGAGGGTACCCGCCTCGTGTGCGAGGAGATCGTCGCTGCCGCCGAGGAAACTCTTGAAGTCGAGCCCAGCGCAGAACCCGAGCCCTTCGCCGCTGAGGACGACGGCCCTCACGGAGTTATCCACAGACACCTTCTTCCCAGCGTCGACGAGCGCCGCGAACATGGGCGCGTCGAGCGCGTTCCTCTTCTCGGGGCGGTTGAGGCGCACGTCGGCGACCCCGTTCGCGATCTGGATCGTTACGCGCTCGGTCATGATGGGTGTCTCCTCGCAGCAGCCTAGCGGTAGAAATGCGCGCCGGCAAAAGTCACGAAACAGGCAAAGCGACGGCGGAACAACGGTTTTCGATTCGAGGGGTGCACGCCGAGCGACTTCCGTGGTAGCCGGAGCCCGCCACGGCAAGTCCTTACGGGGGACTAATGAACGTCGCGGAGCAGAGCTCCTTTATCCAGAGCCTCGTCAATCAGCCTTACGATCAACGCACCCTGTTGGCCGTGTACGAGGCCATGGGGAAAGATCCGACTGCATACGCGGACTTGCTGATCACAGCGGCGCGGAGCACCGATCAGCACGCGGCCGCCAGCCACTGGCTCACGGAAGCGGCAAGGGTCCGCATGCAGGCGCTCCGGGACGACAGCGGTGGCGTCGAGCTCCTCGAGGCGGCGCTGGAGCGCGATCCATTGAATCTGCGGGCGGCCGATCACCTCGTCGAGCTCTACCGCAATCGCAAGGAAGACGAGGAGCTCGCTTCGGTCATCCGGGCGCGCGCCGCCGCGCTGCACGACCGGTACGTGCGCGATCCGGTGGAGCTTCCCCGCGCGGCCATGGCGTTCGAGAAGCTGAGCGGTGTGTACGAGGCGATCGGCGATTCCACGGCCGCAATCGCGGCGCTGCGGACGGCCCTCGAGATCGAGCGGGCGCGCGTGCGGCAGACGACCCCTGCACCGCCGCCGGACGCCATTGCCTCGTCGCTCCGCGCCCTGGCACCGCCACCGCCTTCGGAGGCCCCGGGACAGGAAGAGTCGTGGAGCGCTCCCCCGGAGCGAGATACCCTGACGTCGCCGCTTCCCGATGCGCCGAAGGGTTCCGCGGCCGCGAAGGACGTCGTCGTGGAGCGTGACGCACCAACGCCGTCGCGTCGTGCTCCTGCCGATCCTCTTCTTTCCGTCATCGAGGCGCTACATGCGCTGCGCCGCGCGGAAGGCGTCGTGGAGGGAGCGGCGCTCGTGCTCCGCACCGCGCTGGACGCTATTCCCGCTGCGACTGGGCTCGTTCACGTCGCGGATCTCGGCAGCCGCGACTACGTCGTCGTCGCGGCCTCGGGCGACCGGAACACCGAGATGATCGGCAGCCGAACGACCGAAGCCGACACGGTGCTCGCGCGCGCCTTCGACGCGATGCAGGCCATAACGTTGGGCGTCGGCGGCTCTGCGAGCGCAGCGCCGCGCTTCTCGGAATTCGTCGCCGAGCGCACCATTCTTTGCGCGCCGTTGCAGCACGACGGGCAGAACCTCGGCGCCATCGAGCTCATCGACCCCCTGCAGTGCGGCGGATTCACCGACGGCGATCGGCACGCAATGACCTACGTGGGCGAGCGCTTCGCCGAGTTTCTCTCCGACCGTAGTATCGTGCTCTGAATCGCACCGGCCGCGCTCACGCGATCCGATCTCGGCTTCATGAAGCGCTCGTTCTGGTCCGCAACATCGAAACCCAGTTGCGCGGCTTCGAGGGCGGAACTGGTTGGGCGTGCAGTTTTTGCGGCGCGGCCAGCACTCAACGGCCGGAAAGTGGCAGCACGACTAGATTCGAAGGCAGAATTTTGTCCAGCCCGGGTCTCGATCGCGAGCGGGGCCTGCCGGCGCATCCCGGGAAACTCCGGGCTCTCGGGGCGCGTACTTGATGCGGCGTGTATAATGGTGTGATCGTGCAGAAGGTGCTCGAGCGGGCAAGGACGGCTTCTCTCCTGGCGGCGGCGTTCGTCATCGCCACGGGTTGCCGCGGCCGTAGCGAGCGGCTGCCGGCGCTGACCGTGGGCCAGCTCGCCACAGAGCTGAAGAGCGCGGATCCGCCTCGGCTGTACGACGCGAACGGGGATCGCACGCGCCGCGAATACGGTGTCATTCCCGGCGCCGTGCTGCTCCCGAGCAGCCGCGACTACGCCCTAGGCCTCCTCCCGGAGTCGAAAGCCGCGCACCTCGTCTTCTACTGCGCGAGCAGCTGGTGCGGCGCAGCCGAGACGGCCGCAGAACGGGCGGAGCGGGCCGGTTATCTCGTCGTGAGCGTGCTTCCGGACGGCATCAAGGGCTGGACGGAAGCCGGAATGCCCACTCAAAAGCCGAATTGACGCTCGTCCATCGGTGGGCAGCCGGAAATCCGGCCCCCCACTGGGTGAGGGCCCGATTTCCCGAGAGGTCTTTTTTTCGCATGCCGCGCGCGCCCGGCGCGCGATGACGTGAGGGGCTGAATCGCTGGGATCGGAGCATGCATTCCCGTTCGGCGGCCGATGCGCTATGAGGCGCGCGATGTTCCGCAAGGTTCTGATCGCGAATCGAGGCGAAATCGCGGTGCGCATCACGCGCACCCTCCACGAAATGGGGATCGGCGCGGTTGCCGTCTACAGCGACCCCGATCGCGAGGCGCTCCACGTGCGAATGGCGGACGAGGCGTACAACATCGGGCCGGCGCTCGCGTCGGAGAGCTACCTGCGCATCGACAAACTCCTCGACGTCGCGAAGCGCTCCGGCTGTGACGCGCTGAACCCCGGCTACGGGTTTCTCTCCGAGAACCCGGCGCTCCCTGAAGCTTGCGAAGCGGCAGGTATCACGTTCATCGGCCCGCCTGCGAGCGCGATGCGCGCGATGGGCTTGAAGACGGCGGCGCGCGACAAGATGGCGGCCGCCGGAGTACCCATCGTGCCCGGCGGCGACGCGAACACCCTCGACGAGGCGAAGGCCACGGCGAGGCGAATCGGTTACCCGGTGATGCTGAAGGCGCGCGCGGGCGGCGGCGGCAAGGGCATGCGCCTCGTGCAAAAGGAGGATGAGCTCGGCCACGCGCTGGAGCGCGCGCGCAGCGAGGCGCAGAAGTCCTTCGGCGACGAGACGGTGTACCTCGAGAAGGCGATCATCCAGCCGCGTCACGTGGAGATCCAGGTGTTCGGGGATCGCGACGGCAACATGGTGCACTTCTTCGAGCGCGACTGCTCGGTGCAACGGCGCCACCAGAAGGTCGTCGAGGAGACGCCGTGCCCCGCGATCGACGACGACATCGTGCGACAGATGGGCGAGGTCGCGGTGAAGGGCGCGGAGGCCGTCGGCTACTTTTCCGCGGGCACCTTCGAGTTCCTCCTGGGTCAGGACAAGCAGTTCTACTTCCTCGAGATGAACACTCGCCTCCAGGTGGAGCACCCGGTGACGGAGCTCATTACAGGGATGGACCTGGTGCGAGAGATGGTGCGGATCGCCGCAGGCGAGTCGCTCGGTTACTCACAGAAGGACGTGCAGCGACGCGGCGCGGCCATCGAGTGCCGCATTTACGCCGAGGATCCGGCGACGGGCTTCCTTCCGAGCCCGGGCAAGATCACGAAGCTCAGAACGCCGAGCGGCCCCGGCATCCGCGACGACGGCGGCGCGTACGAGGGTTGCACCATCAGCTCGAACTACGACCCGCTGATTTCCAAGCTGTGCGTCTGGGCTCCCGATCGTCCACGCGCCGTGGCGCGCATGCGCCGCGCCATCAGCGAGTACGTCGTCGGCGGCATCAAGACGAACCTGCCGTTCCACGAGAGGCTCTTCGAGCATCCCGAGTTCGTCGCCGGCAAGTACGACACGGGCTTCATAGACAGGAATCGCGCCGCGCTCGTCGAGGGAACGCTCGTCGCGAAAGAGGACTACGCGAAGCTCGCGGCTGCAGTCGCGGTCGCCGCCTACCGCGCCGAGAACGAGAAGAGCGCCAGGGCCACCGCGGGCGAGTCCCGCTCCGGCCTTTCGCCGTGGGTGGCGTCGCACCGGGCGCGCCTGCTCGGGCAGTGATGCGCGCGGGACGGCGCTCCCCTGGTCGACCGAGCTCCGTGCTCGATCTAAGGTCTCGCCCATGCGTCCGCTCGACGGGATCCGCGTCCTAGATCTCTCCCGGCTGCTCCCGGGGCCGTTCGCCACCCTCGTGCTCGCGGATCTCGGCGCGAGCGTCGACAAGGTCGAAGACCCGGATCTCGGAGACTACACACGTCTCGCTGCGCCGCAGGTCGCCGGCGCGAGCGTCGCCTTTCACACCCTGAACCGTGGAAAGCGGAGCACGGTGCTGGATCTCAAGTCCCCGGGCGGCGCGCGAACACTGCTTCGCCTCGTCCGCTCGTACGACGTGGTGCTCGAGCAGTTCCGCCCCGGCGTCATGGATCGCCTCGGCGTCGGCCACGCCGCGCTGGTCGCGGAGAACCCGCGGCTCGTCGTCTGCGCGCTCACCGGCTACGGGCAGACGGGGCCGCTCCGCGATCGCGCCGGGCACGATCTGAACTACCTCGGGCGGGCCGGCCTGCTCGGGTTGATGGGCCCCGAGGGTGCAGCGCCGCAGCCGCCGTCGTTCCAGCTCGCCGACGTCGGCGGCGGCATGTGGTCGGTGATCGGCATCCTCGCCGCGCTCCGGGAGCGCGACAGGACGGGAAAGGGAAGCGTCATCGACGTCTCTATGACGGACTCCGTCGTCCCGTTCGCCGCGGTCACCCTGGCGAAGCTCCTCGGCGGCGAGCTTCCCGTCCGCGGCGGCGAGTACCTCACCGGCGGCACTGCTGCGTACAACACTTATCTGACGAAGGACGGCGAGGCCGTCACCCTGGGCGCTCTCGAGCCCAAGTTCCTGCAGCGGTTCTGCGCGGGCGCAGGCATCCCCATGGACCCCATGGCGATCGTTCCGGGCGAGCACCAGCGCGCGATGAAGGCGACGTTCGCGGAGGCCTTCGCGAAGAAGACACGCGCAGAGTGGGAACAGTTCGGCAGGGAGCACGATTGCTGCATCGAGCCCGTGCTGCGCCCCGACGAGCTGCTCGGCGACGCGCAGCTTTCCTCGCGCGGCGTGTTCGTCGAGGCCCACGCCGCGGGCACTCCGTTCCATGAATTCCGGACTCCGGTCACGCCGCGCGATCTCGTGCCGGGGCCCTCGCCCGCGCGCGGCGAGCACACGAACGCGATCTTCAGCGAAGCGGGTTTCTCCGAGGCAGAGCTCGCCGAGCTGCGCTCCGCGGGAGTCGTTCAGTGAGGCACGGACTAACCCTTCGTCAGCTCCTCGACGAACTCCCAGTCGCTGATGAGGTGCTTCTTGAGCAATAGCGACAGGAGCGCAGCGAACAGGCGCTCCCACTTGACGTCCTTCCCGAGCACCTCGCTCGCGTCTGCTCCGTGAGCGGCGGCGCGAAGCGCTGCGACGAGATCCCGCGCGGTGAGCTGCTCGTCGACGGGAGCGCTCGGAGGCGTCTCCTCCGGCGTCTTGCCCTTGCCCGGCAGCTTGATGGTCGTGCCGTCGAGGAGGGTGAGCGCGACCATGCGACGGCCAGCCTTGCTGGCGTCGGCGCGAGGCCCTTCACCGAGAGCCCGCCGCAGCCGCTCGGCTCCCTGCTTGGCCGTGAGACGCGAGCTCGAGGGCGGCGCGTCGGCAGCGCCCGCGTCCGTCGGAGCACTCTCTGCCGAGGCCACGGAAGGAGGGGACTGAGGCGCTGTCTGCGACGCTCCGCCGCCGCCCGCGGCGGCGAGCGCTGGGGCCTCCGTCTCCACGGCAACGGAGGCGGCCTCGCGCGCCGCGGCCGGCCGCTTTGCAGGTGCGATCGAGCGGAGATCTTCCGAGCCGTTCTTCACGCTGAGCATCCTTGGTGGTTCTGCCGGCATGACCTTCTCTGCCGGGGCGTCTGCCTGCGCGACGGTCGCTGCAGCGAGTGCTGCCTTCGCCTCGATCTCGGCGCGCGAGAGCACACCGGTAGTGACGTCGGCTTCGACGTCGTCGACGACCCGACGGCTCGGAGCAGCCGGAGGCTCACCGATGCCGTAGTACGCATGGATCGCGGCGCGAATATCCGAGGGAGGCGCGATCATCGCGCGGACGTGCAGGCCGGAGCGCTCACCAACCTCCTGCAACGCCTGCGTGTTCGTCGGATCGTCCATCGCGACGTAGAGCGCGTCGCCGAGCCCGCGCACGCGGCGCACGTAGATCGGGATCAGGCAGAAGCGCTCGACAGCGTCGACAGGTACGAGATCGAGCAGCTCTCGCGAAAAATCGATGTGGTGCAGCGAAACCCACGGGACGCTGAGCTGCTGGCTCAGTATCTGCGTGACCTGCGTCTCGGAGACGAGCCCCGTTTCCACGAGCAGACTTCCGAGACGCTTGCCCACTCGTCGCTGCTCGACGAGCGCCTCGTCGAGCTGACGCCCGGTGATGAGCCCGGCTCGCACGAGTAACTCGCCGAGCCGTACCCGCGGATTATCCATACTTCAATCAAAGTAACTCGGCCGCACGGAACGAGCCAGATTCCCGAGCTATTCTTCCAGGAGTCAAAATCGGCCGTGTGGCCAAATCGCCGCCATCGGTTCGAGTCGTGGGAACGAGCTTCCCCCATCGCGAAGAGCGAAGTGGTGCGCATGTGGGTGCGCGTCGCCGGTGCACGCACGCACGGACGAACCGGGACCAGCCCCGAAACCGAGCACGCGAGCGCCGATCGATACCGAGGGAGGCGCGGCGGGTCGGCCGGTTCCCCGGGGAGCACCCGGTTCGCATGCTCGGGCCCGATTGCGCCACGAAGTGTGGCATCCTTGGCCGCGATGCGTCCGTGCCCGCAATGTGGGACAGCTTGTGAGACGTCCCACCAGTACTGCCCGGGCTGCGGCTTTCCAATCGGGGCGGTTGCGCAGAACAGCGAGGACAAGCTCGTCGGGCGCTCGTTGCCGGGTGGGTATCTCGTCCTCGATCTGATCAGTGTCGGCGGGATGGGGCGCGTCTACCGCGCCGAACAGCGCGCGCTCGGCAGAACCGTCGCCGTGAAGGTGATCCACCCGCACCTCCTCGCAGACGAGAACTCCATCGTGCGCTTCATGACCGAGGCGCGCGCCGCCAGCCAGCTCAATCACCCGAACTCGGTGAGCGTCATCGACTTCGGTCGTACGGATGACGGCCAACCGTACCTCGTGATGGAGTTCTTGCGGGGTAAGGATCTGGCGCGCGTGGCTTACGAGCAGGGTCCCCTGCCGTTCAAGCGCATCGTCGACGTGCTGGTGCAGACGCTGATGGCGCTGAGCGAGGCCCACGATCTCGGGATCGTGCATCGCGATCTGAAGCCGGAGAACATCATCCTCGAGCCGCTGCGGCGCGGCGGCGATTTCGTGAAGGTCGTCGACTTCGGGCTCGCCAAGCTCAAGGCGGATTCGGCGAACGCGACGAACGTCACCATGCCGGGGATCGTGTGCGGGACGCCGGACTACATGGCGCCCGAGCAAGGGCGCGGCGACCCGATCGACGGCAGGAGCGACCTCTACGCAATCGGTGTCATCCTCTTCCAGCTCCTGACGGGCCGCCTGCCCTTCGAAGCGGACAGCCCGACACAGGTCGTGATGATGCATCTCTCCGTGCCGGTGCCCGACCCGCGCCAGGTCGCACCGGATCGTCGCATCCCCGATTCACTCGTGCGCGTCGTCATGAAGGCGATGAGCAAGGACGCGAAGGACCGCTACCAGGACGCGCTCGAGCTCGCTGATGCCCTGCAGCAGGCGCTGGAAGAGGCGCGGAGCGCGCCGCCCCACGGCGTGCAGGCATTGCTGTCGCAGCGCCCCGGGATGACGGTGGAGTGCCGCGTTTGCCTCTCCATCGTCCCGATGACGCGGTTCTGCTGCGAGTGCGGCGCCCGGCTGCCGGTGAAGAGCGACTCGCCGAACCCACCGCCCTCGCTTGCGTTTCCCCTTCCCTTCGTGGGACGCGACGACGACCTCGCGTGGCTCGGCGACAGGCGAAGGGAGGCAGAGTCGGGCGTCATCGGCGCACGCCTCGTCGGTGACCACGGCGTCGGGAAGACGCGCCTCCTGCGTGAGTTCCTCGATATGGTCGCGCGCAAGGGCGACCACGTCGTGCTCACCGGGCCCGACCCCTACTGGGCGGAGGTCGCCTATCACGCGCTCCGCAAGGCCATCTCCGGGCTCGTGCGGATGGAGCCCGGGGCGAACCAGCGCAAGTCGTGGGAGGGCGCCACCGCGTCGGCGCGCCGCGGGCTCGAGGAGATCTACGGCGGTATCCCCTTGCGCACCGATCCCAGGACGCCCCAGGAACGAAGGCAAGACCTCGCGGACGCCCTGCGCTGGGCGATGCTGAAGGCCGCACCGCTCGCTTCACCGAACCGTGTGGTGCTCGCGATCGACGACCTGCAACGGATGGACGGCTCGAGCCGTTCGGCGTTCGCGGACGTGCTCGGTGAGCCCCCGCCGAACCTGAACATCCTCGTGATCGCGGCGCACACCCCGGGGTTCGAAGCGGGCTGGGGCGCGAAGCACGCAGCGCGCGTCGTGAGCGGGCTGCCCCCGCCCATCGTGACGCGGCTGCTCAAGACGACGAGCCCGAGCGACCGGATGACGGCTCTCGCCGAGAACGGCATCCGCGGCATGCTGCCGCTGTACGTCGAGCAGCTCCTGCGCTTCACGCTGGAGGGCGGCTCCGATCCGCCGCCGCGCCTCGCGGATCTCATCAGCCATCGCATGGCGACGTTCGAACCGCGCGCGCGCCGCGTCCTGCAGGCGCTCGGCGTGCTGGGCGACGCCGTCGAACCCGAAGGTATCGCCGAAGTGCTGGGTCGTCCCGACGGCGTCGAGGAGACTCTAGGCGAGCTGATACGCGCGGGCATGGTCGAGCAGCAGGGAAAGCTGTGCTCCCTGTCGCATCCACTGATCCGCGAGCTCGTCCTCGCCGCCATCCCGGCGGAGGTTCGTCGCGATCTCCACGGCCGCGCCCTGCGCGTCTACGAGAAGCGCGAGGCGCCCATCGAGGCGCGAGCCCTGCATGCCTTCGACGCACAGGCCACGCTGGAAGCCTTGCTCCTGCTCGAGCAGGTGGCGGAGCGAGCGCTCGCGCGCGACGACGTTGCAGCCGGCGTGGACGCCTTACGCCGTGCCCTCGAGCTGTCGCGCGCCGACGTCTACCGGGGCGAGCTCGACGATCCGCTGAAGGCCGTGGCGATCTTCGCGCGCAAGCTCGGTGACGCGCTGATCCGCGGCGGCTCTTACTCCGACGCCGAAGGCGTGCTGAGGGAAGCCCTTCACGTGGCGGGCCCGACCGGCGCCGAGCGCGCGCACCTGCTCGCTTCGCTCGCCCGCGTGGCCCGGGGCCGCGAGCGCTCCGACGAGGCCGTCGGCTTCATCGACGAGGCCATCGAAGTGGCCCGACGTTCCGGCTCGCACGAGCTCCTCACGTCGCTGACGAGCACGCGTCGTGCCTGGGTCTCCTGAATCAGCCACGAGCCCGCCGTTCATCACCCGGTGGGATCTCGACAAGACCTACCTTCGAACGGAGTTCGACACGATGGGCGACCTCGTTCGAACGGCGTTCGAGCGCCCCGACCAGAAGCGGGCCGTGCCCGGCGCCGCGGCCCTGCTGCACCTGCTCGGCGAGACGGGCGCACGGGTGCACATCCTCTCCGGAAGCCCGCGACAGCTCCGCGGCAAGCTCGAAGAGAAGCTTCGCATCGACCGCGTGCGCTGGGACGAGCTGACGCTGAAGCCGAACCTGTCGAACCTTCTCCGGTTGCGGCTGCGGGCGCTGCGCGATCAGCTCGGCTACAAGCTCCCCGTGCTCCTCGAGGCGCGCAGCCGGGACGAGCGACTCTTCGGGGGGACGGCCCCGGAGGAGGTGCTCGTGGGAGACGACGCGGAGGCGGACGCCTTCGTGTACTCGCTCTACGCGGACACCTGCGAAGGGTCGGTCGACGCCGCGCGTCTCAAGGAGATCTTGCGACGCGGTCGCGTGTACGGAGACCAGACCGAGGAGTGCATGGCGTCGTTCGGACGGATTCGCACGATGAAGACCGTCGCGCGAATCCTGATTCACCTCGATCGCCAGAGCCCGCCGAGCACCTTCGACGCTTACGGTCCACGGGTCGTACCGTTCTATAATTACCTGCAGGCGGCATTCGTACTGGCCGAGGATGGCCGCATCGGCGGGCGCGCGGTGCTCGAGGTCGCGAGCGTGCTCGTCGTGCGGCATCGATTCGACGGCGAGGGGCTCGGCCGGAGCTACCTCGACCTCATGCGACGCGGCCACGCGGCTGGGTCGGTACTGCCCGAGCTTGAGGCCGGCCTCGAGGCGCTCCGCTCCGATTCGGCGGACGGGCCGGCCCTAAGTGCTCTCGCGGAAATGACTGAGCTCATCAGCGGCTATTTGCGCGAACCCCCACGTGTCCGTGCTCAGAGGCCGGCTAAGCCCGACTACCTGGAGCTCGCCGAACGGCACCAGGGGGGCAAAAATAGGAAGAACTTCCGGAGTGTTACGGAATGAAGCCACCGCTGGACGGCAACGTCCGTGAACCGGTCATCGTTTCGGGCTTTCAGGAGCGTCATCTCGCGGTAGGCTCGGGGCCGTCTAAATCGTGTCACTCGGCCGAGATTCCGCGGCCACACGCGCCCTCACGGGCCCAGGGGAGGTCGCGACGTGGACAGCGATCTTGCCGAATCGATCTCTTCACTTAAGTCATCATTCGAGTCCCGCGGGCGCCGAGTCCAGCTCGGCCGTGCCGACCCCGCGCTCGTGCGCGCTCTGCACCAGAAGCTCAGGATCCCGCGCAGGTATCGCGATTTCCTCACGGAGTGCGATCCGCACTCCGTGGAGATGATAACTCCGGCCGAGCGCATCCAGCTCATCCAGGCCAACGAGCTCGAGCAGGCACAGATTGGCTTCTGCCTCGGACCGGACGGCGCGGTCATCGGAGGCCCATCTCCGTCGGGGTGGCGCCCCGCCTGGGTGATCATCGCCACGAGCGCCCTGCTCGGCGATCCGTACTTCCTCGACACGTCGAAGCCCGATGCCGAGGGCGACTGCCCCGTCTATACGGCCATGAGCGGCACGGAGGTCTGGCAGCCGAGGCTCTGCGCGTCCACCTTCGCGCTGTTCCTCAAGATCCTGGCGGTCGGGATGGAGGTTGCCGGTGGCTTCGACCTGAACGACTACGACGTGGACAACGAGCAGGTGTTTCGCGAGGCCCTCGGCCCCAAGATCCGCGAACACGACCCCGCCGCCCTGAAGGCGGGGCACTGGACGTGATGACCTTCTTCCAGATCGTTCACGAAGGCTCTACGGATTTCGACGACACACTCGCACGGCTCTCGCGCCGCGGCGAGACGGATCTCGAGCGGGTGGAGGGCGCCGTGCGCGAAGTACTCGCCGCGGTGAAGGCCGAGGGCGACGCCGCGGTTCGGAGGTACGTCGAGCGATTCGAGTCGCGCCGCATCGAGCGCCTGCTCGACACCGACTACGGCGGGCACGCGGCGCTCGAGTCGCTGCCCGAGCCCGTGCGCGACGCAATGATCGAGGCCTCACGCCGCATCCGCCGCTACCACGAGCGGCAGCTCGAGGACCTCGTCAGCTTCGAGTACGAGGAAGACGGCGTGCGGCTCGGCAGCCGCGTGCGCCCCCTGGCCCGCGTCGGCGTGTACGTGCCAGGTGGCAAGGCAAAATATCCTTCGAGCGTGCTCATGTCGGCGATCCCCGCGAGCGTCGCGGGAGCCGCGAACGTCGTCGTGGCGACCCCGTCCGCCGGGCCCGAGGTGCGCGCGGCGTGTCATCTCGCCGGCGTCCACGCCATCCTCGACGCGGGCGGCGCGCAGGCCATCGCCGCGCTCGCGTACGGTACCGAATCCGTCACCCGGGTCGACAAGATCGTCGGCCCCGGGAACCTCTACGTCGCGGCCGCGAAGCGGCTCGTGTTCGGGGAGGTCGACATCGACAGCATCGCCGGCCCGAGCGAGATCCTCGTCGTGGCCGACGACGACGCCGACGCGCGCATCGTCGCGGCGGATCTGCTGAGTCAGGCCGAGCACGACGAGGCCGCCTATCCGCTGCTCGTCTGCACGAGCGCGTCCTTCGCGGAGGCCGTCGCGCGCGAGCTCGAGACACAGCTCTCGACGCTACCGCGGAGAGCCATCGCGGAAGCGTCGGTCCGCGGTCAGGGCACGGCCATGGTCGTCTCCACACGGGACGCGCTCGCGGACATCTCGAACCGGCTCGCAGTCGAACACGTCGCGCTGCACGTGGCCGAACCAGACGAGCTAGCCGACCGAATCGATCGTGCCGGGGCACTCTTCATCGGAGACGCCACGCCCGAGGCGGCAGGCGACTACCTTGCGGGCCCTTCACACGTATTGCCGACTGGTGGCGCAGCGCGCTACGGCGCGCCGCTCGGCGTGTACGATTTCGTGTCGCGCACGTCGATCATTCGCTACGAGCGCTCAGCGCTCGCCGCCCAGGCCGAAAAAATCAAGGCATTTGCCCGCGTGGAAGGCCTCGAAGCGCACGCGCGCGCCGTCGAAGTACGGAACTCGGTAACCGAGCGCGTAAGGTAGCGCGCCCGGAAACACGCGCGAGATTCGTCGATCGCCGTGCTCTCGCGGATCGCACGGCGGCGCGAGCCCCGCTAGTATCCGGGTCTTCGGGATCGACCTCCTCGGTCGCTTCTTCGTCGCCCGCTGCTTTTCAGGCAAGGAGTTCTTCGATGCTTTCGTGGGTCTCGCGACCGCTCCGCCTACTCTCGGCCGCCTTCCTCGTGATGGCCCTCTTCGGTTGCGCTGAGGAGCGTCAGCCCATCAACAAGGTGCAGGCCAACGCGCTCGACAAGCGCTTCTTCGTGGGTGACCCGGCAAACCCCAGCGACGACCCCGTCTTCTACTGGCGCAACTTCGTCGTCGACGCCTCCGAGGACCAGGAGCTCATCGGCATCGGGTCGTGGAGCGGCGTCGATCGCATCAAGTGGGAGATCTCGGAGAACACGCTCTTCGCGCGACGCGCATACGACCAGAACGCGGGCGCCGACGACAAGGGCAACACCAGCGGTTTCCCGAACGGCACCATCGTCGCTGCGTACCCGATCTCGTCGCACTTCGACGTGAAGCGCTCGTACAACCCGCAGACGGGTGAAGAGCTCAACATCGTCGAGGAGAACACCACCGACCGGCCCTGGTACCAGCGCGACTACTTCCGCGTCGACTGGTCCACCAACCAGGTCGACACGCCGCTCTGGACCGACATGTTCATCGGGAAGGCGTTCGGGGATCTGAAGGTCACCCCCGTGTCCTACTACGTGAGCGATCCCGATCAGGATGACGCGCCGCACTTCGAGCCGAGCTCGGGGTACTTCGACGTGACGTCGAAGTTCCTCGTGGAGCCGGTCCCCGCCGACAGCGTCACCGCCAACCTGACCGGCGTCAACATCCCGCTCTGCGCCTACCTAGGCTTCTACACGGGGACGGCAATCTACAACTGCGACGCTCAGGAGGCAGTGGTCCGCAGCTCCTACTGGCGCGTCGATCAGGTCGACCCCGACGGAGACTTCGAGCCGTTCGAGAACACGCGCGCGAACCTTGACATCATCGGAAACCCCGGCGGGCTCGGCGACAGCCTCGAGGCGGGCATCGTGACCCCGCCGCGCGTCACTTTCGACCCCGGCTACGGCTACGTGGATCCGAACCTCACGCGCCTGATGAACGTCCACGACATCTGGAAGAAGAGCCACCAGACGAAGGGCAGCTGCAAGACGACGGCCGACTGCACCGGGGTCGGCGCGGGTTCCGAGTGCTTGCCCTCCGGCGTCTGCACGGTGCCATGCAACTACGGCGCGCAGAAGGACGGCGACGGCAACGGCACCGACGACCAGTGCGAGAACAAGAGCACTGGGTACGACGGCAGCAACGGCTCGCAGTGCAGCATCAAGAACCGCTGCACCATCCCCTACAGGGATCGCGAGACGAAGCCCATCGCGTGGTGGGTCAACACGGACATGCCTGACACGCTGCTGGACACGGTGGACGCGAAGGGCAAGTTCGTGAGCCGCGGCGCCACGGAGGACATCGTCTACACGTGGAATCAGGCCATCGACGTGGCCGTTGCGCACGCACGCGAGGTGGAGTGCCGTCGGACGAAGGCGGACAACCGCCAGAACTGCCACGGTCTCTATTTCGATACTCAGAACTCCATCGAGATGCTGAGCTACGGCGGCTACGGGATCGAGCGCGTGAAGAAGCCGGAGAATATCGCGGTCGTCTGCCACAACCCCGTCCGCGACTACGATCCCGAGGTGTGCGGTGAGCGGGGGACCCGCGCCCGCGTCGGCGACGTGCGCCGCCACTTCATCTTCTACTGGCCCTTCTCGTCGCGCGCGCCGTGGGGAGGCATCGCGAACTGGAACGCCGATCCCCTCACCGGCCAGATCGTCGGTGCTTCGGCGACCATCATGGGGCGCTCGGCGACGGCTGCGGCGGCTCAGATCCGGGACATCCTGCTCGTCGCGAACAACGAGCTCGACATGTCCGACATCACCAACGGCGTCACGGCCGGGCTCTACCAGCACACGCTGCGCACCGGGCAGAAGCCCCTCACCTTCACGGCCGACCAGCTCGCGAAGAAGGTCGCCGCCGTCGACGTGAAGCACGCCGCCGCCCAGCTCGGCCTGAACCTGACCGGCGCCACCCCCGCGGATCGCCTGGCCGCGCTCCGCACCCTGAAGGCGAACACCACTTCCGACCCCGGCATGCTCTCCAGCGCGGACGCCGAGGTGCAGGCGCTTGCGCAGCCGCTCATCGGCTCGCAGTACGAAGTGCGGCTCGTCAGCCCGTCGTGGCTCGTCGACTCGGCCGGGATGGACCCCGCGGCCGCCATCGACACTGCCACGATGAACCAGGTGTCACCGCTCCGCGCGATGGACCCACATCGGAGCACGCAGCGCGATCGCGTCACGGACAAGCTGCTCTCGGGTCACGGCGTGTGCGCGTTCGCCGGCACTGACAGCGTCGGCAACCCCGACATCCAGGGTGTCGCGAAGTGGTTCGCGGACGCGTCCATCGGCATCTACGGAAACAACGCCCTGCGCGCACAGTATCCCGATCTCGCCAAGGCGAGCGACCAGGCGCTGAGCGCGAAGCGAGCGGATCTCATCTACAACCACCTCATCGTCGAGTCTTACAAGGGCATCGCCTTGCACGAGGTCGGGCACGCGCTCGGGATGCTGCACAACTTCGCGTCGTCCTACGACGCGACGAACTTCAATCCCCAGTACTGGCAGCTTCGCACCAACGAGGGCAAGGCGATGGACTCGTGCAACGCGACGCCGCGCCCGAACGAGAACGACACGTGCATGGGCCCGCGCTTCCTCGACCCGGAGACGGACGACGAGCTCGGCCAGGCCGACGAATCGCGCCCGGGTATCAACTACTTCGGCAGCACGTCGACCATGGAGTACCAGAACGAGCGCTTCTTCGAGTCGGTCGGCATGGGCCAGTATGATCTGATGACGATGGGCGCACTGTACGGGCGCGTCCTCGAGACGTTCGACCCCGACGCCTCGGACGGCGTGAAGCTCGCCGACCAGGTGAACTACGGCTGGCTCGATTTCACCCAGCTGACCGAGGACAACCTCGTCAACTGGCAGACCCAGATGGGTACGGGGCCGCAGGCGATGCACTACACGGAGCTCGCGCGGCGCATCAACCTGTACAACGCCGCGCGCTGCCGCGACGCCACGCCCGATGAGAAGAAGACCGCGGAGTGGCGCATCGTCCACGGGAAGGTGTGCGCGACCCCACCGAAGGATCACGCGGCGTGGAGCGATTTCGTCCCGAACCCGGACCCCGGCGCGGGCGGCAGCGGCCCGAAGACCGTCGTCGCGCCGGACGCGCCCGCGATGGCCGGACAGGTGCGCTGGCCGTACCGCTGGGGTGAGGACTCGAACGCCTACCTGCACGTGAACCCGTCCGACGCGGGCGCCGACCCGTACGAGGTCACGCGCGAGACCGTCAAGAAGTTCGACTACTCGTACGCGTTCAACTACTTCCGGCGCCAGCGCCGGGACTGGGACTATCTGCGGATCCCGTCGCGCACCGCCTCCAACTTCTTCGAGCGGCTTCGCTCGTATCACTGGGTGGTCGCTCGCAACAACGCGACCCTGCCGTCGCTCGCTCCGGGCGCGCTCGACATGCTGAAAGCGACGGACGACAACGTGCGCGCGAACCTGCTCGCGACCACCGACATGCTCGACGCCATGACCCGGGCGTTGCTCCTGCCGCAGATCGGTGACTTCACCCCCGCCGCGGATTCGCTACAGCTCGGCACCGACGCGCGCATCTACGACGTCTCGCAGAACGGCACCGCGCCTGGCGTGCTGTTCACCCTGGACGCCTCCACTGCGCGCTTCGTGGACCCGAGCTACGACACGGGTGCCCAGGCGGGCGGCTCGTGGGATTATCTCCACTGGCTCTCGCACGCGGGCTTCGACGTGGAGAAGGACATCGCCGGGTCCGCGCTGACCGACGGGCGTCCGACGCTCGCGATCATCGCACGCGACACGTACATCGACGGGCGACACCTCTACGTCAACTTCGAGACGGATCTCGCGCAGGGCGTCGATCGCCTCATCGGTGGCGTCCTCTCGGCGGACTGGGACTCGGTGGCGTCGTACGTGCCATCCACCTCGTCGGCCGCCCCCGAGCAGATCCACTTCGCGGACGCGACACCCACCCGTCCGAAGGGTTCCTTCCTGCTCTTCCCGAACCTCGGGTACCTGCAGCAGCTCGGGACGATGATCGGTGCGCAGCTCTACTCGCGGCTCGGCACGGATCTATCGCTCCAGAACAAGCTCCTCATGTACCTGGAGGGAACCGAGGGCGTCATCGACATCCCCGACGCACAGAAGGTGAAGTTCACGGACCCGCGGAGCGGCTTCACGTACGTGGCCCGCGTGTACGGCCCCGACACCGTCGACGGCCGAACCTTCGACTCCGGGATCGCCTCGCGCATGCTCGACCACGCCAACAAGCTCCTCACGATGGCCTACCAGGTGGAGGTCGACAACACCGGCGCCCCCGTGCTCGACCAGTTCGGCCGCCCGACACCCAAGCTCGACTCGTCGGGCCAGCCGATCCTGAGTGACGACACGACCGCCGCCAGCGGCTTCAACGACTATGTCGGGCTGCTCGACTCGACCGTGGAGGTCGCGCGCCGCGTGAGCCACGGTGCCGGCGTCGATCTCTCGCCCACCGGCAACACGTTCTAGTCTCGAGTTTGGCGCTTTTTCGCCGCAGAAGCTGCGGCTTCATCGTGAACAGGAGGGTTGTGCGAACCTCGGACTCGGTCCATCGGGCTTCAACGGTCGCGCGTCCGAACCTTACCGGGTGCGCAGCGGGCGCCGGTCTCCCCGGTCTTTCTCGTGGCTTTCGGTCTCCGTGGCAGATCGTGATCTGTTCTGCCAAAAACTGCACAAGTCGAGTCTAGTGACCAGGAGCGCTACGACGTGGGCTTCTTGACGTAGCCCTTGTCGACGAGGGACGTGAGCCCCGTCGCGACCTCGAGATCCGTCAGGGTCGAGCCGTCGAGCAGCGTGCGAAAGGTTGCGCCGTTCAGCGCGGCCTGGACGATGTCGAGCTCCGCAGGCGTGAGGTCGCGCAGCGGCTTCGTGATGGGCGTCACCATCTCGAGCCGCGCGGTGGGGGCGGGGAGCTTGCGCTTGATGTGCTCGAACTCGTCACGCTGGCGGAACCCCTCCATGAGCACCTCCGTGACCGACGCGTTGAGCGGTGTCTCGAACTTCCGCGTGCTCGGAGGCTCGAGCTCGAACGAGCCGCGGTCCCAGATCAGCATTCGATAGAACGCCTTCAGCGGGGCGAGCGGGACCTCCTTGCCGTTCTGCTCGACGGTCACGTAGTGGATTAGACCCTGGTCGAGGAAGATCCTTCCCCCTTCCTGACCCGCCTCCACGACGAGCACCCCCGACTTTCGCGAGGTGCCGAAGAGCTGAAGGAGATCCGGCAGCGGGATCTCCTCCAGGCTGCCCCGCATGCGGCTCTCGCCTCCCTCCGTCGAACGCCGGGGCGGCGCTGGCTTCGGGACGGCGGTGTCTGCAGCCTTGCGCACGCCAGCAGTCGAATCCTCGGCGGCCATTGCGATGACCTTCAAGATATTGCTTCCGATAAGAACACGGTCGCCCTCCTTCAGCCATCCCTTCACGATGCGCTCGCCGTTCACGAACGTGCCGTTCGTGGAGCCCAGGTCCTCGATGTGAATCTTGCCGTCGCGCAGCTCGATCTTCGCGTGCTTACGCGAGACCATCTCTTCGACGAGCACCATGTCGAGGTCGCTCGAACGCCCCACCACGATGGGGTGGTTCTCATCGATCGGGAATTCCCCGCCCTGGTACTTCCCGGAAATGAACCGAAGGGCAAGCCTGGCTCTCGGGGAGCCTTTTGGGGGAGCCGCTGGCATTCCTAGGGGATCTTGCATCTGAGCTTATCCCGGGAGACCAACTTTAGGGCCCGAGCCAGGCGGAAGTGCTCGCACGTGCGGACGACAAAGATAGGATCCGCAAAAGGAATCGGTCAAGCTCCGCTCCACTTACGCACGTGAGCCCGCCGGGGCGGCCTCCGGACTGACAGTGCCAGTGTCGCGCGCCTCACGCGAGCGTTCATTCGCGGCAGGGTCCGGCCGAGCAAGGGGGAGCCGGGCCGTCGCGGGCTCGAAGGCAGGCAAAACGATGGCAAAAGTGGAGCCCTCCCCCGGCTGAGAGGTGACCTCGATATGCCCGCCCATGGCCTGGACCATCCTCTGACTGATGGCCAGACCGAGGCCAGTCCCCCGAGGTTTCGTGGTGAAGAAGGGGACGAACAGGTGCTTGAGCACGTCCTGCGGGATCCCCGGACCCTGGTCCTGGACCACGATTTCTACATATCCCGGGCCAGACACCGCAGCCTTTCGCCGGGTCGTGACCCGCACTTCCCCCGTGGCCCCCATGGCCTCCTCGGCGTTGTTCACCAGGTTCATCAGGACCTGGCGCAGCTGCTCCTCGTCCACCCGGGCAGGTGGGAGGGTGTCGTCTGTCGCCAGGACAAGCCGGGTCGATTTGTCCTGGCTGGAGGAGAGGACCTGAAGGGTCCGACGAACTGCGGCGTTCACGTCCACCAGGCCGGGGTTGCCCTTCGAGGGCCTCCCGTAGTCCAGGACCGACCGGACCACGCGGTCGAGGCGGTCCACCTCCTCCAGGATGATACCGATGAACTCGCGGGTGGTGGGGTCGAGCTCGCTGCCTTCGCCCGGCTCCCCGAGGTACTGAGCGGCGCCCTTGATCGCCCCGAGCGGGTTCTTCACTTCGTGAGCGAGGCCAGCCGCCATCTGGCCGAGGGCGGCGAGGCGGTCGCGCTCCTGGAGCCGGCGATACTGGCGCGAGTTCTCGACGACGATACCGATCTGCAACGCGAGGGATTCGAGCAGAGCGACGTCCTCGCCGCTGAACGCGTCGCTGACACGGTCGTCGACGAGCACGAGCATGCCGACGAGCTCCGAGCCCTCGGAGCGAACACCGAGGCACACGCCGCTCTTGTACAGCTCGAGAAGCTCCGCGGCCGCGAGGAGACGCTCGTCCGCTTCTGCCGCGCGCGCCTGCCCGTCGCGGCGCCGTTCGAACACGTCCGCCGCGACGCCCTCGAGAACGACCGAGCCGGAGTCGAGCCGCTCGACCAGGGGACGCAGCGCGACGCCGTCCAGGTGCACGGGGGGCCTGAGCCCGAACGACGCGGCGAGCTGAAAATCGGAGCCCATGGGATCGCGCAGGAAGATGGCGGCTCCGGTGGCGCGCCGCGAGTCTTCGAGCGCGGCGACGACGACCTCGAGCATCTCATCGACTTCCAGCACGTGAACGAGTGCCTGCCGGGCCCTGCCCACGGCGCGCTCCAGATCGACGCGCTCACGAAAAGCCCGGTGGATGTAGGCGGCGACGACGTCGCGCAGCGGCTCGAACAGGGTGAGCATCCCGATCGCGGCGAGGGTCGCGTTCAGGTACATCG
Source organism: uncultured Polyangiaceae bacterium (assembly GCA_964442485.1). Taxonomy (GTDB): domain Bacteria; phylum Myxococcota_A; class Polyangia; order Polyangiales; family Polyangiaceae; genus DASZVB01. The sequence goes on along the minus strand of CAYUAW010000036.1, from coordinate 6,747 downwards.
TGTTGAATCCGCCGATGAGTTCCGCGAAGACGTACCAGATCCCGGCGAAGGCAAACGCGACGGCCGTGGAGACGAGGGCGCGCCCGAGCATCTCGTACAGGTCGAGTAGCCGCTCGCGGATGAGCGACTCGGCGAGCACGTACAGGAACACTATGCTGAGGACGGCTCCAACGGGCGGCAGCGGCGCGCCGACGAACCAGAGGAAATCCGCGAGGCTGAACAGAGCAGCAGCCGCGCCGATGAGCACCAGGAACCGCACGCGTCTCTGTGTCGCACGAGAACGGCTGCGCGTGCCGCGTAGCCAGAGCGAGACGAGACCTGCCGCGATCAGGCCGAACACATAGAGAAAGACGAGGCCACGCGAGAAGCCGCTGCCGTGATACGGCGACAGGATCAGCAGGACCACGGGCACCGCGAGGACGCCCGCGACGCGGAGCAGCGGTGACTTCTCGCCGGCCCGCTGCGGGAAGATCGCCTCGAAGAGGTGGAGCGCGAACTGCGGCAGGAGCACCGCGAGTACGGCGGTGAAGCGCCACCACAGGAGCGCCTGGTGCACGAAGTGGTAGAGCCACTGCGCGAGGTACCAGAGCCCCATGTCCAGGGAGAACAGCGCGAAGAAGATCTGCGCGCGCCCCTTCCGCCCGCGGAGCAAGATGGATGCCGCGATGATCACCGCGAGCGCCCCGCAAAGGAGCGACGTCCTCGTCCTTAGATCCACGCTAGGAGAGTAGCGCGGTCGTCAGATGCGGGCGACATCGCGGGACACCATGCCCGAAATGGGTGAAAGGCCAGCCGTTTCCGACCCAGGAGGACGTCAACGCGGGGGCGCGATACAGCATCCGGTGACGCAGGAGAGGCCGCTCGCACAGGGCGGCAAGCAGTCCTGACCACACGCCGCGACCCCCATCGGGCACGACGGGACCACGCAGGCGCTGCCCGGGTTGCCGCAGCTCGACGGCGGCTCGCGCCTGCCGACGCAGACCTCGCACGGGTCGCACAAGTTCTGACAGGTCGGGACCTGCGTGCACGGCTTGCAGCGTGTCGGGTCCGAGACGTGCGCGAGATCGCAGGAGGGGTTGCCCGCGGCGTCCGCCGATCCGAGGAACACCGACGTCGGGCCGCCGAAGTCGCAGCAGCCGAAGCAATCGCAGCCGTTCGGAGTGAGGGGCCCGCACACCGTCTGACACTTGGGTGATTGAGAATCCGTGCATGACGCGCCGTGCGGGAGCTTCATGGATGGATCGAAGGCGCACGCCACGCCCTCCGGCGCCAGCGGATCGCACTTGTGCGACCAGACGCAGTCGTCGTTGCCGAAGCCCTCGTCCTGGTCGAAGTAGCAATCCAGCGTGCAGGCGCCGCGACCTGGTCGCACGCTCGCGAAGGTCGTCTCGGAATTCTGGCAGGGGCCGAGGCATTCCGGGTCGTCCATGTCGACCTTTCCATCATGGTCGTCGTCCTCGCAGTTGCCGCACGCGGCGACGACTCCGGCGCACGACACCTGCACGCACGGCCCTGGACGCGCATCCGCGCGGACGTCGACGTGCGCGTCCGCCACGGGGGGACGACCTGCGGCGGCGTCGCCGCCGGTGGTGCTGCTCGACGGACGCTCTGCGCCGATGAAGGCGTCGTGCGTGCACCCCCCGAACACCACGAGAGCGGCGGCGAGCGCCGTGGCCGCGGCCCGGGTGCTTCGAGTCATCGTACGCCGACGATAGCCGCGATCTTGCTCCGGTGCGCGGAACCCGGGAACGCCTTCAGGAAGCGGTCCCCGCGAGCCACGGCTTGCGCGTGACGCCCGAGGTTCGAGAGCGCCTCGATCGCCAGGACCTCGCGCTCCTGGACCAGCACGCCGTGCGGGTAGAGCAGGCGGTGCTGCTCGCAGAGCGACAAGGCGCGCGCGGGGTTCGACGACAGCGCGCTCTGCGCGGACCCGATGAGCTCCGTCTCGGAAGGCTTCACACGTTCTTGCGCGGCCGAAGCCGACGGCGCGATCACCGCCGGAGCGCCAGGAGCCGGCGCTGGCTCGGCCGGCGGAGCAGGCTCTTCCGCGGGCGCGCTCGCCGACGACGCGGGACGCGTCGCGGGCTCCGCACCCGGTGGCGCGACCACGACGCTCGACACCGCGGGGGCAGCGGTGAGGGAATGACCGGGCGCGGACGGCATCAACAGATACGCAGCTGTAGCCACGGTCGCCGCAACGGCGGAAACCACGGCGAGCTTCACGGCACTCGATGCGCCGACGGCAGTCGCCGCGCCCGGGCCGCCCGCAGTCGTGCCCGTACCGGCGGGCGCGCCGGGGGTTCCGGGCAACACTGGACCGATGAGCGGAAGAAGGCGCGCCTCGAGGAGCGCGAGCTCTTCCCGGCTGCCGACATCTCGCCGCGACGCTTCCACGAGCGTCGCGAGCCGCCGCTCGCCGCGAGTGGCGCCGTCCTTCGAGAGCCGCGGCGGATCGGCATCGCTGCTCACGACGCGCCCCCCTTCTCGTCGTTCGCGAGTGCCTCGGTCAGGATGGCCCGCGCGGCGTGCAGCCGCGAGTACGCCGTCTGCAGCGGGCACTCGAGCACCTCGCTCACTTCCTTCATCGTCATGCCTTCGATCTCGTAGAGAACGAAGACGCGCCGCTTCGGTTCGTCGAGGCGGGCCAGGAGAAAATCCAGAGTGGACCGGGCCTCGACGTGCTGCTCGCCGTCCTGGACCCTGTCGCGGTCTCCGAACTCCGTGCCGACGACGTCCATCACGACCTCACGCCGCACGTGGGCTCGGCGAAAGTGATCGGACGCGGCGTGCTGGCAGATGCGATAGAGCCAAGTGCGCACCGATGAGAGGCCCTCGAAGCCCTCGATCTTCCGGTGCACGGTGACGAAGACTTCCTGACAGACGTCCTGCAGGTCGGCGTCGCGAACGCCGAAGTATCTGAGGACGCGGAAGACATAACGGCCGTGTTCATCGAAGACCTGTCGCGAGGTGAGACGCGGAGGAGTCATGGGCTGCCTGGGCCGGTCTCGCGTGCCCAGGTGGGCAAAATCGGCTTGAATCTAATTTCGCAGTTGTTAGGGGGCCGCGGGGACGCAAATTATCATCGGCCAGCTGGTACGCATGGCGGCTAGAGCCCGAGCGCCAACCCGATGAACGATTCGGCCGAAAATAGCCCGGTTCGGAAGACGGAGACGGCGCCCCCAGCCGAGTCCCGGTAGACGAAGCGATACCGCGATAGCAATACGTCGCCGCCGAGCCCAAGGAGGAGCGAGAGGGGGCCGGCGACACGAAAGGCGAGTGCCGCGCGCGGTCCCAACCCGGCTATCGCCTCGTCGGCGGTCGCCGTCTGGAAGAGACCCACGCCCGCGGCGTGAAGCGCGAGGAGCCGCGCTCCAAGCCCGAGATCGCCGCGAAAGCGTCCGCTTCCGCTGGCGAAACCGAACGGATACGCTGCAAGCTCCGCCGCCCAGCCGGTGAAATGAGCCGAAGGGCGTACTTCGGACACATCCTGAGCGGAATAAATGGAGACGGACAGCTCGACGCGAAACCGCTCCGGTGGAATCGCAGCGACGCCGAACCTTCCCCCGGCGTCGAGACGCGGCATGACGAAGGCGATGCCTTCGACGGCCGCGAACGGTTCGAGGTGCCAGCGGGCGCGGGGAGGCTCGGGCGGAACGGAGATCACCGGACCCGCGACGGGCCGCGGCTCGACCGGCGGGGGTGGGCTCGAGGCAGCGCCCTCTCCGTGCGTGTCCGCGGCGGGAGCCTGGGCGGCGCGCTCCTCGGCGATGCGCTTGCGGCTCACGTCGAGCATGATGCCGAGCGCGAGCGCGACGGAGTCGTTCAGCGCCGAGCAGTCGGCGGCTCGAGTGACGAGCTCCCGGTCGCCAAGGCTCGTGCCGTCGGCGCGCCGCATCTCTATCGACGCCACCCAGCGATCGCGCGCACCGCGTCTCATCCGGCCCACGACGACGAGATCGGCCTTCTCCCCCTCGACGAAGACGTGGCGCTGCCAGCGACGATTCACCGCCGTCTCGAGCCCGGCGCGGTCGATGCACGACTCCGCGCCTGGCTCGCGCTCCCACACCAGCCGCGCCGAGACACCGTTCGTGTCGTCCGCACGGGCGCTCTGTGCCCCGAGGAGCGCCGCGGCCACGAGCAAGAAGCCCGAATAGAGCGAGGGTGAACGGCTCATCTCGGCGAGGCGGAGACGCGCCCGAGGAGCAACCTCCGTTTCGCGCCGCGCCCCTTTCCGATGACGAAGGCTCGGGTCGCGGCCTCGACGAAGGATTCCCTCCGGGGCTCGTCGCGCAGGTGCAAGAACCCGAGCGGCTGCTTTCGAGCGACGCGGTCACCGACCCGCACCGCGAGCTCGATCCCCACCGCGGGATCGATCTTCTGATCGACGCGGGTGCGCCCCGCACCCATCTCGACCGACAGAAGGCCGATCGCGAGCGCGTCGATCCGAGTGACCATTCCCGCGGCCTTCGCGAGCACGGGCACGCGATGTGGCGCGCGCGGCAGACGCGAAGGATCGTCGATGGCTCGCGGGTCGCCGCCGTGTGCCGCGACCATCCTGCGGAAGACGTCGAGGCCCGCTCCACTCGCCAGCGCGGTCTCGACGCGACATCGTGCAGCGCCACGGCTGTGCTCAGAGCCCGAGAGGACGAGCATCTCCGCGCCGAGCGCAAGCGTGAGCTCCACTGTGTCGGGGGGGCCGCCCCCGCGAAGGACGTCGAGGGCCTCGCGGACCTCGAGCGCATTTCCGACCATCACGCCGGTCGGAGACGACATGTCCGTCACCAGCGCCGAGACCCGCTTGCCCGCGCGCGAGCCCACCCGCACCAGCGCGCGCGCGAGCCGCTTCGCGGCCGCCACGTCCTTCATGAACGCACCGCTTCCTGCCTTCACGTCCAGGACGAGCGCGTCGATTCCCTCGGCCAGCTTCTTCGACAGGATGCTCGCGACGATGAGCGGGATCGACTCGACCGTCCCGGTGACGTCGCGCAGCGCATAGATGCGGCCGTCGGCGGGGGCGAGCTCCTTCGTCTGTCCGATCATCGACACGCCCACCTTCGCGACGATCCGCTCGAATGCGCGCGCGTCGAGGCGGGTGCGGTAGCCCGGGATCGCCTCGAGCTTGTCGAGCGTCCCGCCGGTGTGTCCGAGTCCACGGCCGGAGATCATGGGCACTGCCACGCCGCAGGCGGCCACCGCCGGGGCGAGGCACAGGCTGAGCTTGTCGCCGACACCGCCCGTCGAGTGCTTGTCCACCTTCGGCCGATGGACCGAGGCGAGCCCCAGGACCTTACCGGAGGCCAGCATTGCCTCCATTAGGGCGGTCGTCTCGGCGTCGTTCATGCCGCGCAGGAGCACGGCCATCAAGAAGGCGCTCATCTGGTAGTCGGCCACGACGCCGCGGTCGAAGCCCTCGATGAACGCGCGAACCTCGGCGGGCTCGAGAGCGCCTCCATCGCGCTTCCTCACGATGAGCGGGATCGGATTGATGGCGCGGACTCCTCTCGCCAGCGTAACACGCGCGCGACCGCCTCCCGGATCTTCGGCAAGGCCCTGGCCGATGATGCTATAAGCCGAGCCTTCCGTGGGAAAGACGCGAGCAGGAAGGCCCGCGGGGCGATTCACCCAGCACCGGCGGCTCGACCGTCTTCGCGACTTGCTCGCTCGTCATCCGCGCGGGCTCGAGCTCGACGACCTGGCCAGCGCTCTCGACGTCACGACGCGGAGCATCCGCCGCTACCTGAAGGAGATGGGGCGGGAGTACGACCTGGAAGCCGTCCCGACGCGCGGAGGCGGTCCTCTCCTCTGGCGGATTCGCGCCGGAGAGATCCCGCGCCGGGTGGAGCTGCGGCGGACGCAGGCCTACGCGCTGCTCGCAGCCAGGCGTGTCTTCGAGCCTCTGCGCGGGTCAGCGCTCTTCGAGGAGATCGACCTGGCCGTCAACAAGCTGCTCGCCATCGCTCAGCGGCCGGGGCGCGGCCCCAACGCCGGGATCGCCGACGCGCGGCTCGAGGAGAGGTTCCTCTACATCCCCTTCGCGCCCAAGCACTACCGCGAGAAGACCGACGAGCTCGACGACCTCTTCCAGGCGGTGTCCGATCTACGTCCGCTCAGCTTGCTTTACCGCAGCGCGGGCAAGGAGCGCGAGGAGCGCATCACCATTCACCCCTACGCGATGGTGCTGCACAGGGACTCGATCTACTGCGTGGGCCTCTCCGTCGAGCGCGGCGAGATCCGCACCTTCCTCCTGGACCGCATGCGAGACACGCAGGCGGCGGCCATGGAACGCTTCGAGCTCCCCGCGGACTTCACCATCGACGACTACTTCCAGGGTGAGTTCGGGATCTGGAAGAGCACCGAGCGCTACAAGGTCGTCATCGACTTCGACGGACACGCGGCCGAGTACGTGCGAATGCGGCGCATCCACCCGACGCAGAAGCTCGCGGCGACGGCAAACGGTGTCCGGCTGACCATGACCGTCGGCAACCTCACGCAGCTCACGAGCTGGGTCCTCGAATACGGTCAGAGCGCGAGGGTCATCGAGCCGCCCGAGCTCGTCCAGCGTGTGAAGTCGGAGCTCGAAGGCGCGCTGAAGAGCTACGCGAGCAGCAAAAAGAAGCCGTAGTACGGCGAGTCGATCTCGAGCCCGCCGCTCGCAGGGCAGGCTCAGCCGGGCTTCGCTTGATCCCGGTAGTAACGATAGAACTGCAGCACCTTCACGACGTACTGCCGCGTCTCCTCGAAGGGCGG
>CAYUAW010000035.1:31784-36859 GCA_964442485.1 uncultured Polyangiaceae bacterium | reverse complement strand
TCGCCATGGTGTTTTCCCCCGCACGCGACGCGCTACTCATCGCAGACGGCTCAACCAAGGGCATCGTTGCCGTCGACCTCTCGACCTTCGCGATCTCGCTTTACTATTGACAAAGGGGGGCCTTAGCCCCCCGCAGCTTCGCCTTCGGCGAACTGCTCCCCCCGCCGCGTTCGGCGCGCTCGCTCCGCTCGCGACTGTTCCGCATCTTTGATGCCTCGGGGACGGCGTCTCGCCGCCGATGGGAATCTACTAGGAAGGTATAGGCCTTGAAGAAGGACGGCGAGCAAGAGGTGCAAGGAAGTAGCCTGCCCACCCCCCGTCCGTGCTCGCGGCCCAGGGCCGCTGCGCGCGGGCGGCCCCTCCCAAATCGCCGGCTCCGCCGGCTCAGGGAGGGGAGCGAAACCCGCGTGCGGCGCGCCCGACGACACGTAGTAGGCTGCCGCCCATGAGCGCTCGGGCAACGCCGCTCATGTTGCAGCACGGCGCCGCGAAGCGCGCGTACCCCGACTCGATCATCTTCTTCCGTCTCGGTGACTTCTACGAGATGTTCGAGGATGACGCGGTGCTCTGCGCGCGGCTCCTCGATCTGACGCTGACCAGCCGGAACAAGGGCAAGCCCGACGAGGTGCCGATGGCCGGCGTGCCACACCACGCCGCGCACGGGTACATCGGCCGGCTGCTCTCGCTCGGCTACAAGGTCGCCATCTGCGAGCAGCTCGTCGATCCCACGACGGTGAAGGGCATCGTGCCCCGCGCCGTGGTCCGCGTCCTGACGCCCGGTACGGTGACGAGCAGCGAGCACCTCGACGTCGCGACGAACAACTGGCTATCGGCCATCGACGTCGCCGGCGAACGCGTCGGTGTGGCCCTCCTCGACGTGTCGACGGGCGAGCTCCGTGCGGCGGGTTTCCCGGATCTCGCCGGCGCTCTCGGGGAGCTCTCGCGAGCGCTGCCACGCGAGGTGGTGGCCGGCGCTAACAGCAGCGACGACGGCGCTCGAGAGGCCGCGGCCGCTATCCGCACCGTGCTCGGCGAGGTGCCGGTGCGGGACGACGGCGACCTCGACGACGCCGCCGCGGTCGCCGCGCTCGGCTCGCTCCTTGCCGAGGCGGCCCGGGTGCCGCAGGAGGTGCGCCGCGCCGTCTCCCGCGCGCTCCGCTACGCACGTGCGTGCAGCCCCGGCGTCGAGCTCCCTGTCCGCCGCATCGCGGATTTCGACCCGTCCGAGCACCTCGTGATCGATCCCGTCGCGCAGCGACACCTCGAGCTCGTCGAGTCGCCGTCGGGCCGCAAGGCGACGCTCCTCGGCACCGTCGACGCGACGAGGACGCCGCCCGGTGCACGGTTGCTGCGCCGCCGGCTGCTCTCGCCGCTCACCAGCGTCGCGCGCATCCGTCGCCGGCTCGACCAGGTCGAGCTCTTCGTCGACGATCCACGCTCGCGCGACGCGCTCCGGGCGGCGCTCGGCGGCGTCGGCGATCTCGAACGGCTCGCGGTGCGCACCCTCCTCGGAGAGGCGACGCCGAAGGATCTCGGCACGCTGCGGGACGGGCTCACCGCGGCGCGGCGCGCCGTGGAGGTCGTCTCGCAGATCGATGCGGCCGCGGCCGCCGAGGTGCTCGGCCTCGCTTCGCCGGTCGACACGGTCGACGACGTCGCCGCCGCCCTTTCTGCCGCGCTCTGCGAGCGCCCCCCGGCGACGGAGAAGGAAGGCGCGATCTTCCGGCCCGGCCACGACCCGGAGCTCGACGAGGCCGAGGGCCTCCGCCGTCACGGCACCGAGCTCATGATCGCGCTCGAGACGAGGCTGCGCGAGGAGACGTCGATCGCGACGCTGAAGGTGCGCTTCACGCGCGTGTTCGGCTGGTACGTCGAGGTCACGCGTTCGCAGGCCGCGCGCGCACCGTCGAGCTGGCGGCGCAAGCAGACCGTCGCTGGCGGCGAGCGCTTCACGCTGCCCGAGCTCGACGAGCTCGCCGATCGCATCTCCCACGCCGAGGAGCGTCACCGTGAGCGGGAGCTCGCCCTCCTCGGTGAGCTCTTCGCACAGGTGAAGGCGGCCAGCGAGCGCGTCACGGTGCTCTCCGAGCGGCTCGCGCGGTGGGACGTGGCCGCGGCGCTCGCCGAGGTAGCGCACCGCTTCGACTATCGCCGACCCGACGTCGATCCGAGCGACGTGCTGACGCTCACCGACGGACGCCACCCGGTCGTGGAGCAGCTCGCCGCGGCGGGGCGCTTCGTGCCGAACGACGTCGCGCTGGAGGCGTCCGCGGAGCGCCTCTGGATCGTCACCGGCCCGAACATGGCCGGAAAGAGCACCCTGCTCAGGCAGGTGGCGCTGTCCGTCGTGCTCGCTCAGATGGGCAGCTTCGTCCCCGCGCGCGCGGCGCGCGTCGGCATCGTGGACCGCGTCCTCTCCCGGGTCGGCGCGAGCGACAACCTGTCGCGCGGCGAGAGCACGTTCATGGTGGAGATGCGCGAGACGGCGGAGATCCTCCGCAAGGCGACGGCGCGGTCGCTCGTCATCCTCGACGAGATCGGGCGCGGCACGAGCACCTTCGACGGTCTCGCCATCGCGTGGGCGGTCGCCGAGTATCTCGACGAAGCGGTCCGCTGCCGTACGCTGTTCGCGACGCACTATCACGAGCTCACTGCCCTCGCCGACACGAGCGAGCACGTGCGGAACGTGAGCGTGAGCGCCGAGGAGGCCGCTGGCGACATCGTCTTCTTGCACCGCCTCGTGGGGGGGCCGGCGAGCCGCAGCTACGGCGTCGCGGTGGCGAAGCTCGCGGGGCTTCCCGAGTCCGTGCTCGCGCGCTCGCGCGGGCTGCTCGAGATGCTGGAGTCCGGTGGCACCACGTCGGGCACCGCGCCCGCCCCTCTTCCGGCAAAGCAGGGGCGGAAGACTCCGCAGCTGGACCTCTTCGCGCCCGGGGCGCCGGCGAATGGCAACGAACGGGAGATACTCGACACGCTGCGCGGCGTGGAGGTCGAGCGCCTGACTCCGCTCGACGCGCTTTCCCTGGTGGCCCGGTTGAAGGGGCGCCTCGGCAAGGCGAGCTCCGACCCGGAGCGATGACGTCAGATCAGCCGCGCGGTGACGGTGACCTCGTCCCGATCGTGATAGAGCTGGCGCGCGCGCACGGCGTGCCAGCCGCCGTCACGCAGGATGGTCGTGATGTCGCGGACGATCTCGGCCTTGCGCCGCATCGGGAGCTTGAAGTTTGCCACCAGCAGAGCGGCCGAGCGCTGCCTCGCCCAGCGCGCGAGCATCTTCGCGACCTCCAGCGGGCGGAACGCCATGTCGCAGAAGAGCCAGTCGACGGGCTCGTCCGGCTCGAACTCGAAGGCATTGCCCGGCACGTAGGTGAGCCCCCGGCGTCCGAGCAGATCGGGCTGCATCCTTCCCGGATCGACCGCGATGACGCGCGCCCGGCGCTCGAGCAACACCCACGTCCACCCGCCCGGGGCGGCGCCGAGATCCACGCACAGCTCGCCCGGCTCCGGAGCGACGCCGAGCCATGCGAAGGCCTCGGCGAGCTTGCGCGCCGCGCGGGACGGGCGTTCGCCCGACACCTTGGCGCGCGAGCGCCCGCCCGGCGCGAGCGACAGCGCGCGATCCGACTCGAGCACGCCGACCGCCGCGCGGCCCCCCGAGAGCAAGCAGATCTGCGCCATCAAGAGCCTTCGCGCGCCGCCCTCGCGCGCATCGAGCCTCTCGGCGCCGCGAAGGGCCGCGGCGAGACGTTCCGCGGTCGCCTCCTCGACCAGCCGCGCGTCACGGGCCATGGGGTTCGCCTCGTCGCTGTCTGCAACCCAGACCTGGAGCGCGTAGCGCTCCACCGAAGCGAGCGCTGTGGCAAGCGCGCTTGCCGCAGCAGCCCCGAGCGCGGCCGGCGATTCGCCGGACACGACGCGCAGGACCGGAAACCCCTGCCGAGCGAAGGTGAGCTCGACGCGGCCTTCCCTGCGCGGCGCTCTGCGGGATACTACGAGCGACGTCGCGACGATCCTGGCGTCGGGCTCCCTGGCGAGAAACAGCTCGTCCACCAGGTCACCCTCCGCGCCCGGACGCGTCGTCCACAGCCAATCGCCAGGTGAGGGCAGGGCAGGATCGCGTCGCGGTGGGGGTGGCGCTGGCTCGCGCCGTGGCGGGGGCGGCGCTGGCTCACGTAGCGTCGGTGGTGTCGCTGGGGCCTTTCCGACGCTGCGGACCGGCGCTTTCCGGGTCTTCGTCCGAGGCGCGCCGCCGGGCGTCGCGTGCTTCCGAGACCGCCGCGGGTGTCGCCGTTCCACTGGCAAGCCTTCTCTCGCATCGCGGCGTTGGGAGCAACGGATTCATGCGCGCCGGGACAGAAGCGACGTCGCGTGAGCCGTTAGCGGGCGGGCGATGCACTTCGGGGCTGAAGGATGCGAACGTGGGTCGTGCTCGTGGGGCTGTCGCTCGTCTCGGGCAATGGGGTCGCTCATGCGAGCGAGCCGGCGAGCGGCGGCGGGCCGCCGCCGGAGGAGGTCGTCGACGAAGAGGTGGCAGCGCCGGCAGACGCACCCCTGCGGCTCGATCCACCGCCCAACTTCGGCTTCGGCATCGAAGGATACGCCGGCATTGCCGCTCAGATCACGAGCGGTGAGGATCGGGCGCACGCGCTCGTCGGAGCTCTCGCGCGGCTGCGCTATCACTACGTGCAGCTTGGGGGCACGTTCGAGAGCACCGACTCGGGTCAGGCGGACGATCTCGGAGAGAACAGGCTCGAACGCTGGCGCGCGTTCGGCGGCTTCGTGGGGGTCATGTTGCCGTACCACCACTGGGTCGACCTCGACGCTTCGCTCGGCGTGTCCGCTCGCAACTACGCGAACTCGAGTCCCATCTACGGTGACCACGGGCTCTCGAAGACGCTTACCGCGCTCTCGTTCCGCATCGGAGTCTCGGATCGAATGACCCACAAGCTTGCCGCCCCTCGCATCGGCGCCGCCATCGCCTTCACGGCGGATCTTTCGCATACCGACGCCGAGTGGCACCGGCAAATTCTCTCGGGCGGCAGCGTTACCGACGTCACCGGAACGGTCAACCTGGG